>VGRQ01000115.1 GCA_016875315.1 Deltaproteobacteria bacterium
CGGGGAGGCTGTCGCCCGCGCCCTCCACTGGGTGGGCCTCGAGCACCGGGCCCGCGCCTACCCGGCCGAGCTCAGCGGCGGCGAGCGGCGCCGGGTGACGATCGCCTGCCTGTGGCTTGCCGATCCCCTCGTCACCCTGCTCGACGAGCCTACCGCCGGGCTCGACGCGCCGCGACGCGCTGAATTCCTCGACCTGCTGCTGTCGCGACACGACGAGTCGCGCGCCGTGGTCATGGTCACCCACGACCTCGTGGCCGCCCTCCACGCGTGCACCCGGGTGGTGTTCATGCACGCCGGGCGCGTGGTGGCAGACCACCCGGCCGCCGAGGTGCAGGCTGCCGCTCACCCGGCCGCCCGCCGCCTGCTAGAGACGCTGTGATGCTGCTCCTCGCCTCGCTCGCCGCCGCCGCCGAGAGCGCCGACTACCACGCCGCGCAGGCGCGCATCTTCTTCAAGAAGGGCTGGTACGACGACGCCGAGGCCGAGGTCGAGCAGGGGCTGGCGCTCGCCCCCGACAACGTCGATCTCTGCGGTCTCTGCGTCGAGCTCGCCGGGCGCGAGGCCGATATCGATCGCGTGCTCGCCTGCGCGGCGCGCGGCGCCGCCTCGAGCCATGGCAGCACCGACGCCCGAGCCGCGCTGTCGCAGGTGGAGAGCTTCGTGCGGCAGAACTATGGCTGGATCGAGCTGCGCGGGCCCGAGGGACAGCACCGGGCACGGGTGACGGTGGAGCCGCCCCGGATCTTGCTCGACGCCGAGCTCAAGCGCACCGCCACCCTCGCGGCGGCGCGCGCCGCCCAGGGCCTCGACCTGCCCGCGCGCATCGGCGTCCCCACCGGCGACTGGATGGTCGCGGGCCGCCCGGTACGCGTTGAAGCCGGTCAGATCGCCAGCGTGAGGCTCCCCGCCGAGGCCTTCGCCGCCAGCGCGGGACGCGGCCCTCGCTTCGAGCTCGCCATGGGCGGCGTCGGCTACACAGGCGAGGCGCTGGGAAACCTGCACCCCGGCGCGGCGATGGAGCTAGGCGCCAGCGTGCCGGCAGGTCCGCTGCGGCTCGGCGCCGCCTTCTCCTGGGAGGCCCGCAGCTACTCGGTGCAGAACGGGCCCGACCAGGGCTCGCCCTACACCTTCGGCGGCGCGCTCCGCCTCGGCGCCGACCTGGATCTCGGCGGTGCGCTCGTGCTCTCCCCGGCGCTCGCCACCTACGCGGTGATGATGCCGGGCCTGGAGCTGGCTTGCGACGGCGCGCCCCTTGCATGTCGCATCGCGAGCCCCTCGGAGGGCGAGGAACCGGTCTACGCCACCGGCGCCGCCGTGGCGCCCGCCATCGACGTTGGCCTCCACTACCGCACCGGCCGGTGGCTGCTCGGCGTGCGCGGGACGGCCGCGTGGGTCCTCGGGCTGGCGCCGAGCCCGGGCAAGGTCGTCACCCGCGATGGCGACGAGGAGTTCACCGTGCCCGAGCCGGACTTCGGTGGCGCGCGCGTGGTCGTGGCCGGCGTGGTGGGGGTCGGGGTGTAGGTCAGCGCCCGACCACCGAGCGGTACACCTCCTCGATCCCGCCGATGACCGCGTCCCAGTCATAGTCCTGGGCCTTGGCCCGGGCCGCTGCCGACCACTCGGCGAGGTCGAGGTCGCGCGCGCGGAGGATGTCGCCGGCGGCCCGCGCCGGGTCGGCGTAGTCGGTGAGGATCCCCGACTTCCCCTGCACGAAGTAGCGAAAGGCCCGGTTGTCCTGGAGCACCGGCACCAGTCCCGCACCCATCGTCTCCACCACCGAGATGCCGAAGCTCTCGTACTCGGCCGGCCACAGGCCCAGCTGGGCCACGCGCACCGCCTCGTGCATCACCTCGATGTCGACCTTGCCCTCGAAGCTGACACGCTCGCCGAGGCCCAGCTCGTCGCGCTCGGCGAGGAGCGACTCGGTGAGCCCAGGCACCACGCTCGGGCCGATCACGCGGGCACGGAAGGGCCGCGGGTCGCGATCGCGCACCACCGCCAGCGTTCGCAGTAGTCGCGACAGACCCTTGTGAACGTCCACGCGCCCGAGGGTGACCCACTCGCCGTCGCTCGGCGCGCGGGACAGGGCGCCCCAGGGCGCGAGGTCGACCGCGTTGCGCAGGGTCACCCCCTTGCTCGTCAGCGCGGAAAACAACTCGCGGTCCTGGTCGGAGGTGTAGATGAGCGCGTCGACGCCGGCCAGCATCGCCCGCGTGGCGGTGTGGAACCACGCCCGCTTCGCCCGCTGCGCGAAGCTCGTGTGGAAGAAGCCGCCGTGGGTCGACAACACTATTGGCTTACGATGGACTAGCCTCGTGGCCACCAGCCAGTCGGCGAGGAAATCGACGGCGTGTACGTGTACGAGGTCGTAGCCGCGGAGGTGCGCGAGCACCGTCGGGGCCAGGGGATAGCGCGTGCTGCCGGCGAAGGGAACGCGGGTAATCTCGATGTCACCGAGCTGGTCGCGGGGCGGGAGCGAACGGCCGTCCTCGAAGGCCCGGTCGAGCGTGAGCACGTTGGCCACGTGACCCCGCCGGCGGAGGGCCTCGGCCAGCCACTGCACGTGGCGCTCGATGCCGCCGATGTTCGGCCAGAAGACCCTGGCCACGAGGAGCACGCGCATTATCGTCGCGACTGCAACTCGTAGAGCATCGCGATCTGGATCATCGTCATGGCAACGATCACCAGCTGTCCGGCGATGACCAGCGGGAACCCCAGGCCGCAGGTGGCCACGTGCACGATCGCCACCAGCGTGCCGCCGCCATAGGCGGTGACCAGATAGGCGACGAAGAAGTTGAGCTTGTGTCCATCGGCGCGACGCCACGCCTCGGCGAGCGCCTCGGCGCCGCCGAGTCCTTCCTCCACGGCAATCAGCAGCGCGGTGGCCTCTCCGAGCACTCTATAGGCGAGGTAGGCGCCGAACGCCGTGTAGCCCAGTGCGAACACCACCGAGCCCACCACCATCACCACGGTGCCGATCGTCTTGTCGTCGCCTTGCATCATCAGGGCGCCGGGAACCGCGAGCAAGCCACCGGCGACGAACACCGGCACGAGCCTGAGGGCCCACCGGAAGAAGACGCCGAATATGGCGCCAATCTGCTGGGAGTCTAGCGCCTGGCGACCGCGGTCGATGGCCTCGCCGCGCACCGCCATCAACAGCACGCGGAACAATCCCCCGTAGGCGTAGATGGCCAGCGCGCACATGGCGACGATCTCGAAGACGAAGGTCGTGGTGCTCCCGACGACCGCCCACAGGGGAGGCGCGGGCGGTGGCGCTCCCGCCTCGCGCTCCGCCAGCATGCCGCCCAGGGCCACGATCCCGAAGGCCAGCGGGTGGAGGAGGAGCATGGGCAACAGCGGGAGGAACACGGCGCGGAGCGTGGCCCGGACGATCGGCCAGGGCTGGCTCCGCAACACCGCCCAGCTCTGCTTCACGAGGTCGATGGCGGTGTAGCTGGGCGCGAGCGCCAGGGACGTCGGTTGGTCCGGTGTCATCTTCGTGAACCGAGGGTAGCCCGTCCCACGCCGCGGCGCCTTCGCGGCTATGCTCGCCTGCGGTGAGAGCCCCCTCCGCCTTCTCCGACCTCGGCAGCGATCCGGCCCGGCAACTGGTGATCCCCGCCCTGGTGGCCCTGCCCCTGGCACTCGCCCTTGGCCTCGGCGGCGCCCACTACATGGCGGCGCTGGCGATCATCGCCATCGGCGGCGGCACCTTCCTCGCGAATCCACGCGCGTTCATCCTTGGCTTTCTCGTCCTCATCGCCCTGCGCAATTTCGTGGCCGGCGGCGAGCGCATCGGCGGCGAGGCCTTCTCCTTCGACCTCGGCGGGCTGGTCAACGTGCTGGCCACCGGCATCGGCTTCGTGTACTTCCTCGTGCTCTGGAAGAACCCCTTCAAGGGCCGCTCGCTCACCGTTCCCTACGGGGCTTTCCTCGGGCTCTTCGCCCTGTCGATGTACTGGGCGCCGGAGATGCGCTGGTCGACGCGCTTCGTCACCCGCCTGGCCGCGCCCTTCTTCACCTACCTCATCATCTCCGACATGCTCGACCGGCGCATGGTGAGGCAGGTCATCGCCGCGCTCTACGCGTCGAGCGTCATTCCGATACTCTACGGCTTCTACCAGTGGTTCACGGGACAAGGCAACGAGGTCACCGAGGGCTACGTGCGGGTGAACAGCAGCTTCTTCCACCCCGCGCACTTCTCGATGTACCTCACGTTCTTGTTCTGCCTCGCCTACGCCGAGTTCCTCGACCCGGCGAAGACCAACCGGGGCCTGCGACTCGCGTACATCGTGCTCCTCGTGGCCCTGGAGATCAGCACCTACACGCGGATCAGTTGGGTGGCGATGGGCGTGTGTTGGGTGTACCTGAGCTGGGTGTACAACAAGCGGGGCTACCTGCTGGCCGGCGCCATCCTCGGCGGCTTCATGCTCGTGGCCTTCGGCGGCGGCATCGTCGGGCGCCTGCTCGACGCCGGCGAGGTGTTCCAGGCCGGTAACGACGTGTACGACCTCAACAGCTCCGTCGGCTGGCGACTCTACTTCTGGGACACCATCACCCAGCGCTTCTGGGACCACCCCTGGCTGGGGCACGGCGCCGGTAGCTCGGTGATGCTCGGCGTGGAACTCTTCGGGATCGAGGCGGCCCCGCACAACGGCTACCTGCGCGTGGCCTACGAGACCGGCTTCGTGGGCGTGGCCTGCTTCGCGTGGGTGCTGGGGACAATGATGTGGCAGGGCTTCAGGCTCATCCGGCGCCAGCGGGCCGGCCAGCTCTCGCTCGTGTCACACGTGTACGTCACCATGACGCTCACCTACGTGCTGCTCAACGCCACCGACAACATCCTCGAGTACTACGAGGTGGCCATCTACCAGTGGGCCATCCTGTCGCTGGTGGAGTACAACAACCTGCGCGCGGCGCGAGCCGGCCTAATCGAGCAGTCGGGCTTCGAAGACAAGCTCGCCGTCGACGCCGAAGCGGTCGAGGAAGTGGTGGAGATCGCCCGGAAGGACGACGAGGAACTCAGTCTCCCGGCACGGTCGTGACGCCGAACCAGGGCGTGTCCGCGTCGATGTCGACGCGCCACCAGCCCCCCGGCAGCCGCCGAGCGCGCACCCGCTCCCGTGGCGAACCATCAGGGTTCAAGGCGTAGACTCGCGCCCGAGCGTGTACGCGGATGTCGACGAATCCGGACAATCGTTGCAGCCGCGCCGGGCCGCTGCCGAGGGCGAGCAGGCCCGGCACGCCCGGCGAGGCCCAGCTCCCCTCGCGGTCGGTCCGCCCCGCCACGGTGAGCAGCCATCTCCCCGGCGACGACGCCGCCATCACCAGGCTGATCGCGGGGTGACCGCCTACCGACGCGCGGAGGATGGCAGGGTCGGGGGCCTCGATCGTGGGCGTGGTGCTGCCGACGATCGCCGCCGCGCGCGGGGTGTCGACCACCAGTCGCCCGCGCGACCAGCGCACCGGCGAGACGTCGACTCCGCCACGCTGCATCGCCCCGTCGAAGCTGCTGCGCACGCGCCGCGCCAGGTAGCTCGGGATGCCGACCGTCTCCGGCAGGAAGAGGCTCGAAGGCTCGGCAAGGTCGCGCTCTAGGGCTCCCGCCGTCCACGCGCGGGTGAAGCGCGCGGTGGCCGCGCCGAGCTGGCGGAAGATGGCACCCGCGGCCGGCATCTGCACGTCGCCGCTGAAGCGCCCCTCCAGGTCGAGCGCGCCGCCCGGGCCGTCGGGCAGGTCGCGGATCTCGGCGTGGCTCCACGCGAACCAGGCCAGGGCCGACCAGCCCTGGCGCCCGCCGAGGGCGGCCCAGGTGAGCGGTGCCTCCTGCCCGAAGCGGTTGGGCCAGGTGTGGTTCAGCTCCGACACCGTGCAGGGCCTGCCCGCCTGGCAGGAGGCGAGTCGCTCCAGCCAGCGCGCCGAGGGATCGAGGAGGGAGGCATCGTAGTACGCGGTGGACTCGGCGATGGGGTCCCAGTAGGCGTGGACGTCCACCACGTCGCAGGCGCCGAGCTGCGCGTCGGCGTGGACGATGCCGAGGGAGTTGGAGCACACGATGGGGGCGGTGAAGCCCTCTGCGCGCACGAAGGCCGACATCTCGGCGAAGTAGTCGCGCTCGAGCGCCGCGTAGAAGGCCACGAGATCCGCGGCGCGCCGCGCCGGGAAGAGCTCGGTGCGCGCCCGCGACGAGGGCTCGCGCGCCACGTAGCCGATCGCCAGCGTCTCCCCATCTTGCAGGCCGGGACGGTTGCCCCCCTGCCAGGCCGCCACCAGCGCGGCGTCGCTGCGGTACTTCTGGCGGAGGAAGCCGATCCACAGCTCGTCGAGGCGCCGCCGGTGCACGGCGGGCAGCTTCTCCAGCGCGCCCGACTGCCAGCCGATGAGCAAGCCGTCCTCGTTGGACAGCTCGACGACGGCGATCGCCGGGTCGTCGGCGTAGCGTTGTCCCGTGTACGGATTCTCCCGTCCCCACACGGCCGTGAACCAGCGTTTCTGGAACTCGCGCCAGCTCGGCCACATCATCGCCGCGTACTTGTGCCCCACGGGCAGGCCCTCGGGGCCGTCCACCCCGTCGGCGGCCACCGGCGCGAGCTGCGTCCAGATCGACAGCCACTGGTAGATCCCCTGCGCGCGGAGGGCGGCGTGGAAGCGGTCGAGGCGGTCGAGCATCTCGGCGCGGGCGAGGCCCGCGGCGCGGTCGGGACTGGCGAGCAGGGCGGTCGTGTCGACGTGGTGCAGGCGCACGAGGTCGAAACCCCGCGCCGCGAGGCCACGCGCCACCTCGGGCGCAGGCAGGGAGCCCACGAGGTTGATGCCCCACAGCCGCGCCTCCGAGCTGTCGCGACGCACGAGCTTCTCGCCCACGGCGACGATAGCGCCCTCGGCGCCGATGGGCGCGCTCGGCAGGCCGGGCGGCGCGAAGCGGCCGAGGTCGATCCCCAGCGGCACCGCGAAGGGGTAGCCCTCCGGGGCCGCGGCGACGGGATCGCTGTGCCCTGGGGGCCACTCTTCGCCCATCGCGACGGCGAGCAGGTAGAGGTCGAGCCCGCCGCGCGGTCGGAGCACAAGTCGCGACACCTCAGTGTCTGGGAACGACAGCGGCACCACCCGCAGCGACGCCATCATCGTGTTTCCCGCGACGTTGGTCCCCAGCGGCAAGGGGTCGGTGAGCCGTCCCGTGGCCCCCGCCCAGACCGGCCAGGCGTGCTCTCCCACGAGCCAGCGCAGGGACTGCGTGCGGCCGTCGGCGTAGACCACCTCTCCCTCGGCGGCCACGCCCTTGCTGTCGATGCCCCCGTAGCCCGCCGTCGCGATGTAGAGCACGCGGCCAGTGGCGTTCACGTCGATGGTCTCGACGCCGTCGACGTGGAGCGCGTCGGGACTGGCAGCGGGGTCGATGCGCACCGGCGTGGTGACCGGCGTGAACGCCGTCATGCGGAAGTGAGCGCCCTGCCCGGCCTCGACCACGAAGAGGTCGTGGTCGCGCGGGAAGTCGACGTCGGCAGCGAGGGCGAGCCCGAGGAGGATCACGCGCGGAACCTCTTGCGGAAGGTATCGACCAGCAGGCGGTCGAACTCGTCGAGGCCCAGCGCCCAGGCGGCGGCCACGAAGGCGGCGCCGCCCACCACCGCGACGATGCCCACGCCGAGCCAGCCACCGGGCGCGAGGTAGGCCACGGCGGCGGGCGCGAGGCCGGCGAGCAGGGCGCGCAGCAGTCCCGGGCCGAAGGGGTGGATGTGCAGGTGTCGCCACACCTGGACCAGCCCGGCGATGTTGGCGACCGCCATCGCGGCGCCGTTGGCCAGGGCCGCGCCGGTCACGCCCAGGCGCGGCACCAGCAGCACCGACAGCGAGAGGTTGATGAGCACGGCGGGGACGGCGTTGTAGAGGGTGTCGCGCTGCCGCCCGCACATGATGAGCAGGTAGTTCACGCTGCCCACGGCGGTGCAGGCGAGCTGGGCGAGGGCCGTCACCCGGAGCGCGGTGGCCGCTTCCGCCGAGGCGTTGGGCCAGGGCGCGAGCGCGGTCATCGGCGCGACCAGCGCCACCGCCGCGGGCGGCACCGCGAGCAGCACAGCCCACCGGGTGACGAGCCGGTACATCGCTTGCAGGCCCTCCTTGTCGCCCTCGGCGTGTTTGCGCGCGATCACCGGTGCGAAGGCGCTGTTGAGCGCGCCGAGGCCGAGCCCGAAGAGGGGCGCGATGGTGGCCACCGGGCCGTAGGTCCCCGCCGCCTCGGCGCCGCGGAGCCCGGCCAGCACCACCTGGTCGGCCCAGGTGTAGAGCGCCATGCCCATGCCCTGGGCCCACAGCGGCCAGGCCACGGCGAACATCCCGGCGAGGCTCCCCTCGCCTGCCTCGCCCCCGGTAGCCGGCGGCCGCACGCGTCCCAGCGACCACCAGGCGTGCCCGGCGCCGATGGCCATGGCCAGCGTGTAGCCGCCCACCGCCGCGATCCCGGTGTCGCCGTAGGCCCGCGCCAGGGCGAAGAAGCCGAGGAACTGCAGCACCGGCCACGCGAGGAAGGTGACCACCGCGCGCGGCACGAGGGTGCCCCAGCCCTGCGCGGCGGCCACCGCGAGCAGGCGCACCGCGGCGAAGGGCAGGGAGAGCGCGCCGAGGCGCAGGGCGGTGGCGGTGCCCGGCGCGTCGTCGACCCAGGCCGCCACGAGATCGGCGAGGGCGTACAGTCCCAGCGCCAGCAGCGTGGACGTCGCCAGCGAGGCCACGAGGGCGGTTCGGAGGCCCGCCTGCGCGCTCACGGCCCCCGGCGCGCGGGCCACCACCCGGATCACCGCGTTCTCCATGCCGAGGAGCCCCACGAAGCCGAGGATCTGGAGCAGGCGCTTCACCGCGCCGTACATCCCGTACTCGGCGAGCGGCAACACCCCGTTGAGGTAGGTGTCGAGGCCGAGCAGCAGCGCGTTGCCGAGCAGGGTGGCCGGCAGCATCACGCCCGCGCCGCGGACGAGCGTCTTGGTGTCGGCTCCGGCCACGACGCGGCCTATCGCGGCGGATCAGCCGCCGGGGAGCGGGCGGATACCGAGCGCCGCGAGCACGGGCCAGGTGAACAGGGGCGAGCTCGCGAGCAGCAGCGTGACGGTCCACGCCCGTGCCCACGGGCGATCCCCGACGCGCAGGCCTCGCTCGGCGTGTACCAGCGCGCCCTGCACGAGGAAGAAGCCGCCCATCCACGCCGCGCCACGCCAACCGAGCGGCACCAGCGCGATGTAGGCGTGCAACGCCGCGCTCGCGGCGAAGGCCGCGAGCAGCCCCAGCCGGGCGTGACCGCGGCGCGCCACGGGCCGGAAGAAGGTCGCGTCGAGCCAGCGGTGGACGAGGCTGTTCCAGCGGCGCCCCCAGAACTCGGTGATCGTGCGGGCGAGAACCGGGTGGCGCTGCACCGGCTCCACCTCCAGCCCCGCGAGCCGGAACACGCTGCGCACGCCACGGTCCACCAGGTCGGCGAAGGCATAGGCAAACACCACGGCCCCGAGCAGTTGCAGCGGCAACGATGGCGTCGAGCTGATCGCGAGGTAGGCTGCTGTCGCGACGGCGCCCGCCCCACCCGCCCAGAGGATGCCCGGCCACCAGGGGCCGGGGCTCACCCGCCGCGAGCGCCGGAGGTCGACCACCGCCACGAGGTGGATCGCCGCCTCCGGCCAGGGCCGCGGCGCGCGCGCCTGGTCGATCACCTTCAGGGCCCACACCGATTCGAACAGGGTCGCGACACAGCGCGCACCCACTTCCGACGGCGGCAGCGCCCAGGGAACGGCCATCGAGAGCCCCAGGGCCGCGAACCCAGCCGTCCGCCACCGCGCCACCAGCAGGTTCGCGAGCGCGGCGAGGGCGAGCTGGAGCGCGAGCACGGGGAGGAGCGTCGGCACGCGGCCGGAACGTAGCGCGCGAGTCGGTTAGCGGTCCGCGCGATGAGCAGCCCGCCCCGCTACAAGGTCGGCATCGTCTGCTCCTCGGGCGGGCACCTCGCGCAGCTCCACTGCCTCGATGCCTGGTGGTCGCGACACGACCGCTTCTGGGTGACCTTCGACAAGCCCGACGCCGTCTCGCTCCTCGCCGGTGAGCGCGTGGTGTGGGGGCACCACCCCACCAACCGCAACGCGAAGAACCTCGTCCGCAACACCGTGCTGGCGCTCAAGACCCTGGCGCGGGAGCGTCCCGACGTGCTGGTGAGCAACGGGGCCGGCATCGCCGTCCCCTTCTTCTACGTGGGCAAGCTGCTGTTCGGCTGCAAGACGGTCTACGTCGAGGTGTACGACCGCATCGACTCTCCCACCGTCACCGCGCGGCTGGTGCGGCCCGTGCTCGACCGCATGGTGGTGCAGTGGGAGGAACAGAAGGCCTTCTACCCCGAGGGTGTCAACCTCGGCGGCGTGCTCTGATGGTGTTCGTCACCGTGGGCACGCACGAGGATCCCTTCGACCGGCTGGTGGCCGAGATCGACCGGCTCGTCGCCACCGGCGAGGTCGACGAGGCCTACGTCCAGACCGGCTACTCCACGGTCGTCCCGGCACATTGCCGTCACGACAAGATGATCGGCTTCGACGCGATGCAGGCGTCGATGAAGGCGGCGAGGGTGGTGGTCACCCACGGCGGCCCGGCCTCGATCATGCAGGCGCTGGCGCTGGGGAAGGTGCCGGTGGTCGTGCCCCGGCAGAGCCGCCACGGCGAGCACGTGGACGACCACCAGTGCCGCTTCGCCCGGCGCATTTCTGACAGGGTGATCGTGGTGATGGAGATGGCGGAGCTTGGCCCGGCCCTGCGTGACCACGCCGCCCGGGTGGCCGCCATGGGCCCGAGCGCCGGGGGACCGGAGCGAGCCCGTGCCTTCGCGGAGAAGCTCGACGACCTGTGCGCGGCGCTCCTGGCGCGGCGTTGAAGGCCCCGCCGCCAGCGTAGCTCTTGACGCAGCGTGCTATGGTGAGGGACGGATGACGAGCATTCGGCCGCAGCCCCTCGCGGAGGGAAGATTCCAGCTCCTCGAGGTGATCGGCGAGGGCGGGATGGCCACGGTCTATCGTGCGTTCGACCAGCGCTTGCAGCGCCCGCGCGCGATCAAGATCCTGTCCCCGGCCTTCTCGCAGCGGCCCGCCCTGCGGCGCCGTTTCCTCAGCGAGGCCCAGACCATGGCCACCCTGGAGGAAACGCACGTCGTCCAGGTTTTCGACATGGGCGAAGACGGCGACCGCGTGTTCATCGTGATGGAACTGGTCGAGGGCGGCTCGCTGGTCGACCGGGTGAAGGCGCACGGTCCCCTCCCCCCGCGGATGGCCT
>VGRQ01000116.1 GCA_016875315.1 Deltaproteobacteria bacterium
TGAGTCGATGGAGGGTTTCACGGAAGGAGCGGACGTTCTACACCCGCTGCTGGGTCTAGGGACCATCAGCAAGCGCGAGGGAACTCCCTCGAACCCGCGACTCACTATACACTTCACCTCCCACGGCCCCCGCACGGTCTACGCTGCCTCGGCCGCCCTCGAGCTCGTCATCAGCCCTCAGGATTAGGAGCCCGGCCGGCGTGATTGTCTCCTGCGAGTCCTGCAAATCAAGCTACAAGCTCGATGACAACAAGATCACCGGGCGAGGCGTCAAGATCACCTGTCCCAAGTGCAAGCACGTGTTTGTCGTGCTTGCACCTGCGCCGCCCCCTCGCGAGGTGGTTCGGCCGGGCGTGGTCCCCCAGAAGGCCGATTCCGACTGGGAAGACGATGAACCCACCCGAGTTGGTCGCGATCTGGCTGCAGAGGCGAAGTCGGCCCTCGGCGAGGAGGAGACGCCCATCGGCATCAGGATCGGGCGCGCCGCGCGCGAGGCGGTGAGTCGCGACACCTACGAGGTGCAGCGCCCGCGTGCTGCGGAGGCTCCGGCCGCGCCGGAACCGCCACCGCTCAGCAAGGAAGAGGTCCAGGCCCGGGCGGGCACCCTCGACTTCCGGAAGGTGGGCGTCACCGCGTGGAAGGTCAAGGTGCGCATCGGCCTCGTGTACGACTTCAGCGACACCCGCACGCTGCGCAAGTACATCGCCGACGGCCGCGTCACGCCGGCCGACGTGATCAGCCACGATGGCAAGGCGTGGAAGCCCATCGGCGAGATTCCCGATCTCGATGCTTTCTTCGTGGAAACTTACGACCGCCTCGCGGTGGAGCAGGCGGCGAGGGGCGAACCGCCGCGCGAGTCGCCGGCGCTCGCCGACCTCGGCAACGTGGCGGCCGAGCTCGCCGCCGCTGCTGCCGCCGAGGAGGCAAAGCAGTCGCTTCCGCCCGCCGGTCCCACCTACCAGGACCCCTTCGAGCAGCTAAAGCAGAAGCAGCGCGAGCGGATGCAGCAGAAGCGCGCCCCCAAGGGCGAGAGCAAGGGCTCGGGCAGGGGGCTGTGGCTGGGAGTCGCGGCGGTGCTGGGGCTGGGCGTGGCCGGCCTCTGGTACCTGGGATCGCGTGGCGAAGGCGGCGGCGGCGAGAGCACCACCGTGTCCACGGATCGATCGGCGAGTCCAGGTTCGGGACTCAAGGTCGGCAAGGCCGCCACCGAGGGCGCGCCCAGCAAGACTCCCCAGCAGATTCGCGAGGAGATCGAGGAGGGAGCCACCCGGGTGGAGCCCGAGGTGGCGCCCCCCGAGCCGGTGGCGAAGGTCGAGTGCCCGGCGGGCTGGATCGAGCTGGCGAACGGCAGCTGTGCGCAGCCCACCAGCGCGGCGCCGCCGGTGGCTTCCTCGGGCGGCGTCAACATGCCGCCGCCCTCGAGCAAGGCGAGCGCGCCCGCCAGCGCCCCGGCGGTGGCGAGCACCAGTAGCGTGACCGACGACGAGGCCGTGGGCGACGAGGCCGCGCGCGGCGGCGACTACAACACCGCCGTGACCGCGTACACCAAGGCGCTGGGGAAGAAGGGAGAATCTGGCAGCTTGCTAGCCAAACTTGGCGAGGCCCAGCTGCGCGTGGGCGACAGCGCGGGCGCGCAGGGGACGCTCAACAAGGCGGTCCAGAAGGGCAACGCCCGGGCGCACAAGGTGCTGGCCCGCATGGCGGCCGACGCGGGCGACACCGCCGGCGCGAAGAGCCACTACGAGGCCTACCTCCAGGCCTACCCGAACGACCAGGACGCCAAGCAGGGGCTCGCCGCGCTCGGCGGCTGACGCATGGAAGTCGTCTGCCCGCGCTGTCACGAGCGACACGTCGTCGATCCGCCGTCGTCGGCGCGGGTGCGAACGAGGCCGATGCGCTTCCGCTGCTCGGAGTGCGGACACACCTTCCCCGTGCACGGCGAGGGCGGGGCGCCCCTGCCACCGGCGCTCCTGCCCGTGGAGCCCCCGCCGCGAGGGACGGGCGACGCGCGGCCGGTAGCGCCGGGCGAGCCCGTGGAAATGCTGCGAGTCGGCGGCGACGTGTACAGCGTGCCCGATCTCGCAAGCTTGCAGCGATGGATCCTCGAGGGGCGGGTGGCCCGCACCGACCACGTTTCCCAGCATGGCATGCGATGGACTGCCATCGGCGATCGCGCCGACTTCGCGATCTTCTTCGCCGCCGCCGACCGCCTCTCCGCCTCCGGGCCCACGCTGTCCCCAGCCGCGTCGCCGATCGGCGTGCCCGGCACCGCGCCGGGCGCCCGGCGCGACGCGGGCCTGCCGATGGCGCCGGAGGAGGAGATCTACGTCCGCGAGGAAGTCGAGCCCGGCGAGAGCGCCACGGCCTTCGTGGCCACGCCGCCCCAGGCCGATGAGCTGCCCCCCATCGCCGACGTGATCCCGCGGGAACCCACCTCGGAGACGATCGCGGCGCTGGAGGCGAGCTCCCCCGCCCTGCCGCCAGTTGACGATCCCACGGTCCAGCAACTGGTCGACGAGGTCCCCGCCGTCCTGCTCGGGCGGCAGGCGCCGCCGCCCTTCGAGGCCGACGCGCCCACGCAGGATCTCCACGCCGATGCCCGCCAGCTCGGCTTCCACCTCGGCCCCGACCCCGACACGCAGGAGTCTACCGTCGAGGCCACCCAGCTCTCCGGCCCCGATCTCGCCGACGCCTTCATGGCAACGGGCAACATGCCGGTGCCGACGCCCGCCTCCGACGCGGCCCGCGCCACCGGTGGAGCGCGGCCCGCCTGGGCCAGCCAGCCGGGACTGCCGCAGGTACCCGCCCGTCCCTCGCCGCCCGTCGCGCCCCCCGTGCCGCACTTCGACGGCAGGGTACCCGTCACCGTGGCACCGCAGAGCATCCCGCCCCGCTCGGTGCTCGACGATGACGAGCCACTGGGGCGACCTCGCTCGAACGCGATGGTCTGGGGCGTCTTCGGCGCGGTGGCGCTGGCGCTCCTGGTGGCGCTGGCGTGGATCGGCTGGGCAAGCGCGCGGAGGGTCGAGGCTGAGAAGGCCGGGCTCATCCCCTCCACGGTCGAGGCGGGCGATGCCCCGGGCGCGACGCCGGCGGTGGATGCTGCGGCCGAGAATGCGAAGGCGGATCCGGCGGCGGCGGAGAAGGCGGCGGCGGAGGAGGCGGCGAAGGCAGACGCGGAGAAGGCGGCGGCGGAGAAGGCGGCGGCGGAGAAGGCGGCGACCGACGAGGCCGCGGCGCTGCGAGCCGAGGCGGAGCGGAAGGCCCAGGCCGACGCGCGCGCCCAGGTCGAGGCGAGCCGACGTGCCGACGAGAGGGCCAGGAGCGACGCGGCGAAGACGACGACTCCCACCAGCCCGGCGACGGTCAAGCCCCGGGGCACGAGCGCCAAGGCGCTGGCCGACGCCGGCTGGAAGGCGATCGACAACGGGCAGATCGAGGAAGCTCACGGCTTCTTCGCCCGTGCCCTCCAGGCCGATGGTGACTACGGCTGGGCCCTGTACGGTCGCGGCTACGCCAACGAGAAACTCGGCGACCGCGTGTCGGCCCGGGCAGACTACTGCTACGCGCTGAGCCGGAGCCCCGACGATGCGGAGCTGGTGCGCGAGCTCACCGGCGGCTTGCGACGGCTCGGGCAGAGCTGCGGCTAGCCTCGCCCTCGCGCGCCGCCGGTTAGAATTCTACGAGAGGATTTCCGCATGTCTACCGACAAGAACCCCACCGAAGAGGGCTACTTCGCCAAGATCGAGGCCGAGGAGAAGGCCAAGGCGCTGGCGGCGCTCGCCGAGGAGAAGGCGCGCGCCGCGCGGGCCGAGCTGCAGGCACGGCACGCCGGCCGATGCGGGAAGTGTGGCGGCGCGATGGCGCCCCGCGACTTCAAGGGCGTGGAGATCGACGTGTGCGACGACTGCGGCTCGGCGCTCCTCGACCCGGGCGAGCTCGAGACGCTCGCCGGGAAAGACGCCTCCGGGGCGCTCGCCGGGCTCGCCGCGCTGTTCAAGTTCAAGGGCAAGTGAGGTTCGACGCGGCGACGGTCCAGGAACTCGCTGGTCTGGCCCGGCTCGAGGTCGCGCCGGAGCGCGCCACGGCGTTGGCGGGGGAGCTGTCGCGGATCGTCACCTATGTCGAGATGCTGGCGGCGCTCGAGGGGATCGACGAGGGCCGCCCTGGAGCCACGCCGCGCCGCGACGACGTTGCCCGTCCCGGGTCTCCGAGCCTCGTCGAGCTCGCGGCGGGTCGCGATGCTGACGTCGTTCGCCTACCACGCGTGGTCGAGACCGAGTGACGCCCCCGGCGCTCACCGCGCGGGCGATGGCGGCCGCCGTGCGCGGGGGTGCCGACCCCGGTGCCTGGGCTCGCGCCGCCGCCGATCGTGCCGCGGCGAACCCGTGGAACGCCTTCCGGCCTTTCCACCGGGATGCCGTGGAGGCGCAGATCGCGGGCGCCAACCGGGCCGGGCGTCTCGCCGGCGTGCCGGTGGTTCTCAAGGACAATCTCGCCGACGAGGGCCAGCCCTGCGGCTGCGCCTCGCGCATCCTCGAGGGCTACGTCGCCCCCTACACCGCCACCTGCGTGGCTCGCCTGCGCGCCGAGGGCGCCATCATCGTCGGCCGATCCAACATGGACGAGTTCGCGATGGGCTCGTCGACCGAGAACAGCGCCCACGGCCCGGCGCGCAACCCGCTCGACGAGAGCCGGGTTCCCGGCGGTTCCTCGGGAGGGTCGGCGGCCGCCGTGGCGGGCGGCGTGGTGCCGATCGCGCTCGGCTCCGAGACGGGCGGGAGCGTTCGCCAGCCGGCCTCTTTCTGCGGCATCGTGGGCCTCAAGCCGACGTACGGGCGCATTTCCCGCCACGGGCTGGTGGCCTTCGCGTCCTCGCTCGACATCGTGTCGCCCTTCGCGCTCGACACCCGAGACGCGGCGCTCGTCGCCGAGGTGATGGCCGGTCACGATCCGCTCGACAGTACCTCGCTGCGCGAGCCCGTGGGGGACTGGGAGGGCGCCTGCGACGGGGGCGTGTCGGGGCTCCGGGTGGGAGTGCTCGCCGAGGGCGAGGGCGAGGGCGTGGAGCCTGGCGTGGCGGCAAGGGTGGCCGAGGCAGTTGAGTCCTTGTCGCGACAGGGTGCCATCGTCTCTCGCGTGTCGATCCCGTCGACGCGCCTGGCGCTGGCGGCCTACTACGTGATCGCCCCGGCGGAGGCCTCGTCCAACCTCGCGCGCTTCGACGGCCTTCGCTACGGCCCCCGGGCGGCGGCATCGACGCTGGCCGAGCTCTACCTGCGCGGCCGGGGCCAGGGCTTTGGTCCCGAGGTACAACGCCGTATCTTGCTCGGGACCTTCGCGCTGAGCGCCGGCTGGGCCGAGGAGTACTACGTCCGCGCCCAGCGCGCGCGGGCGCGCATCACCCACGACATGGAGGCGGCGCTCCGGGAGGTCGATGTACTGGTGTCGCCGACTAGCCCAACCGTGGCGTTCAAGCTTGGTGATCGCGCGATGGAACCGCTGGCGATGTACCTCGCCGACATCCTGACCGTCCCGGCGTCGCTGGCCGGTCTCCCGGCCGTCTCCGTCCCCTGTGGAATGAGCGAGGGCCTTCCCGTCGGCTTGCAGGTCACGGGGCGGCGAAACGACGAGGCCACGGTGCTGCGCGTCGCCACCGCCGTCGGCTAGTGATCGAGGTTGTACTCGCTCCACGCTAACAAGTAGTCGCGTCGCTCGTAGAAGGCCCCCCGCAGCGCCAGCACCGCCGCGTCGTGATCGGCGATGGTGTAGTACTTGTTTGGATCCTCGTCGAGCCAGTCCCGGATCTGCTCGTCCCAGGCCACGACCTCTTCCTCCATGGTCTCGGCGTCGTAGGCGGTGGCGTACTCGGCGATGTACTCGATGAAACGGGTCTCCCAATCCTCCTCGCCGAGCACGCTGCGCTCGTGCGGCACGTAGTCCCAGTAGATCCCGAAAGGATCGTAACTCATGTAGTTGTAATATGAGAATGTCGCGTCCAGATCCCACGGCAGGTACATGAAACCGCGCTCGGGGTGGTCGTAGATGTAGTAGTTGTGGCCGGAGATCCAGTAGCCGTCCCAGTCGGGCATGGTGGCCTCGGCGGCCCACTCTGACACCCACTGGTCGGGGTCGCCGTACTGGCTGATGTGGTCGAAGCTGTAGTCCGACCACCACTCCTCGATGCGCGTGGTGTCGGCGCCCTCGTTGTTCTTCAGCTCGTAGCCGTACTTGTAGAGGTTGCCGTCGGCGAACTCCTTGCCGAAATTGCGCTCGAGGTACTCGCGGTCGAGCTGCTCCATGTGGGCGTAGATGCCGTAGTACTCGTCGTTGATATAGATGATGCCGTTGTTGGCGCAGGGCGCGGGGTGGCCGATCCGTCGCAAGAAGCGCGAGGCGGTGCGGTTGTGCAGTAGCGTCGCGTCGTACCAGGTGGCGTCGAAGGCCACGTGGCGTTGCCCGTGGAAACGCTGGTCTTCGTTCACCTCCACGAAGGAGATGACGAACTGCATCTTCGTGCCCACCCAGGAGTAGCCCTCGTTGCCCTTGAGACGGATCGACACGTCGGGAACCGTCTCGCCGTCCATGTCGAAGTACTCGACGGGCACGTACTCCTTGGTGCCATCGCGCATGGAGAACTGGCGCTCCAGCTCGCGCCACACCGCCTCGCTGAGCGTGAGCCGGTAGGTCGGGAGGCGATCCTGCTCGAAGATGTCGGCGCAGTCCCAGAGATCCTCGTCGGAGCCCTCGGCGGGCTCGTCGTCGTCACCCCCGGTGTCGTCGTCGTCGTCGCCGTCGTCGGTGTCGTCGGGACCGGGGATATCTTCGAGACCGCTGTCGACGGGCGTCTCGGCCTGGTCGAGGTCGAGCGAGGCCGTCTGTACGCAGGCGACGAGCAGTACCATCGCGGGATTGTAGCCTCAGTACAGCGCGTGCTCGTCGGTGACCGCCATGATCTCCTCGAAGGTGGTTTCGCCGCGGGCCATCTTCTTGATGCCGTACTCGCGCAGGGTGAGCATGCCGTCGTTGAGCGACTCGCGCTTGATCTCCTGGGCGGGCGCCTTGGCCTCGATGAGCTTGCGGATCCGCGGCGTGATGGGCATCACCTCGAAGATGCCCACCCGTCCCCGGTAGCCGGTGCCGCGGCAGCGCACGCAGCCCTGTCCCTTCTTCACGCGCAGGCTGCGCCCCTCCGCGCCGCGGATGCGCAGCGCGTCGACCTGCTCGGCGGTGAGCGCCTCCTCGACGGCGCAGTGGACGCAGACCTTGCGGACGAGCCGCTGGGCCACCACGCCGAGGAGCACCCCCGAGGCGAGGAAGGGGTACACGCCGAGGTCGAACAGGCGACCGATCGCGCTCGCGGCGTCGTTGGTGTGGACGGTGCTGAGCACGAGGTGCCCGGTGAGCGCGGCCTGGACGGCGTTCTCCGCCGTTTCAGGGTCGCGGATCTCGCCGACCATGATGATGTCGGGGTCCTGGCGGAGCACGTTCTTCAGCGCCGTGCCGAAGGTGAAGCCGATCTTCGGCTGCATCGCCATCTGGTTGAACTGCTCGTTGACCATCTCGATCGGGTCTTCCAGCGTGCAGATGTTGATGCGCGGGCTGTGGACGTGGTGGAGGGTGCTGTAGAGGGTGGTGGTCTTGCCGCTGCCGGTGGGACCGGTGATCAAGACCATGCCGTTGGACGAGCGGATCATCTGCTCGTAGAGGGCGAGCTCGCGGGGGAAGAGGCCGAGATCGGTCAGGCTCTGCTTGAGCACCGCCGGGTCGAAGATGCGCACCACCACCTTCTCGCCGAAGGCGGTGGGGACGGTCGACACGCGGAGCTCGATCTCCTCGTCGCCCACCTGCGTCTTGAAGCGGCCGTCCTGGGGTCGCCGTTTCTCGGCGATGTCCATGCGCGACAACAGTTTGATGCGGCTGACGACGGCGGGATGCACCGTCTTGGGCATGCGATGCACCGTGTGCAGGATGCCGTCGATGCGCATTCGCACCACCGCGTCGTCGCGCTTGGGCTCCACGTGGATGTCGCTGGCCCGCTGGTCGGCGGCGTAGTTGAGCAGGTACCACACCGCCTGGACCACCGGCTGGTCGTTGGCCTCCAGCTCGTTCCAGCCGGCCACCTTGTAGAGGGCCTCGAGGTTGGCGATGTCGGGCAGGTTGTTGGCCAGCTCCGCCTCGGCGGCGCGCATGGAGCGGCGGAAGCCGTGGAACTCGGTGATGACGCGGAGCACCTCGTTCTTCGAGGCGAGCACCGGGCGGATCGGCTTCTTCTTGAACTCGACGAGCTGTTGCAGGAGGCCGGTGTTCCAGGGCTCGGCGAGGGCGACGGTCAGCTCCTTCGGTTTCTCCTCCACGGCGATGACGAGGTTCTTCTCGGCGAAGGGGCCGCCGAAGGCGTCGACGACGAGCTTGAAGTCGAGCTTCAAGGGGTCGAGCCGGACGAAGGGGAAGCCGAGGTGCTTCGCGACGGTCTCGGAGATGCGCTCCTCCTCGAGGTGCAGGTCGGGCGCATCGAGCCGTTTGAACCGGAAGGAGGCGATCAGTTCCGCGTCGGCGATGGTGTAGCTCACCCGCTGGCGGCCAAGCAGGCGACGCAGCTCGGCGCGCTTGTCGAGCAGGAGGTGTCGCGACTGCTCGCGACCGCGATTGAGAACGTCCTGCTTCTGACCGGGGTGAATCAACCGGTCGGCCACCAGCATGTCGAGGACCTGCGCGAGCGTAGGGGCCGGCATCGTGGGAACGTATCGCCCGGGGGGCGGGCGCGGCTAAGTGTTAACTCTTAACCTCCGACACCTTCGGGGTGGCATGGGTCGTATCCGGACGGTACTCGCCTTCCTCTTCAGCGTCGTGGTGTTCGGCACCGTGGCGGTGGCGGCGGCGCTGAGTCTCGGTCTGCTTGCCATTCCGCTGGCCTCGAGCTGGCCCGGGTGGTGGGGCCGGGCCTGCCTGTGGATCGCCGGCGTCGAGGCCGAGTTCAGCGGGCTCGAGCACCTGCGGGGACCAGGCACGCGGGTGCTCGTGGCGAACCACACCAGCGCCCTCGACGTGCCGCTGGTGGCGGCCCTGTCCCCCCAGGCTCCGCTGTGCCTCGCCAAGAAGGAGCTCCAGTGGTTTCCCGTGTTCAACCTCGTGTGGTGGAGCCACGGCCAGGTGTTCGTCGACCGTCGTGACCCGGCGAGGGCGGCCGCCTCGCTCGCCGACGTCGTGGCGCGCTGCGCCGCGTCGCCGCGCACGATCGTCCTCGCGCCCGAGGGCACGCGCAGTCGCGACGGGAAGCTGGGGCGCTTCAAGCTCGGCGCCTTCCGCCTCGCGGTGGCCACGGGTTCGCCCATCGTGCCGGTGGTGGTCCGGGGTGCGGGCCAGCTCATGCCGCCGGGGCAGTGGTTCACGCGCCCGGGACGGGTGACCGTGCAGGTGATGCCTCCGGTCGACTCCTCCGGGTG
Organism: Deltaproteobacteria bacterium; assembly: GCA_016875315.1. Classification (GTDB taxonomy): domain Bacteria; phylum Myxococcota_A; class UBA796; order UBA796; family SXON01; genus SXON01. The sequence continues at coordinate 9,447 of VGRQ01000116.1, forward strand.
GACCGAGACCAGCCTCAAGGCCGCCGCCGCAGCGCTCGAAGACGACTACCGGCGCTGGCTAGAAGGGTAGCACCTTCGTACACATCACCCAGAGGGCGATGAGCGCCGCCAGGAAGCTGGGGAAACCGAGGAGGAGCCACCGGCGGGTGTCGCGGTGGTAGCGCGCGGAGAGAGGAGACCCGTCGCGCACGGCGGCCTCGACATCGTCGCGCATGCGGTACTGCAACCGCCACGCCGGAAGCCAGAAGGCGCCGGCCACGGCCCAGCAGGCCAGGCCGGTCGCGACCCAGGGCGTTGACCAGGGGATGCCGTAGGCGCTGGCCAGGGCGAGTCCCGAGGCGGGCAGCACGACCCCGGCGGGGATGGTGAAGACGAGGTCGGCGTGGACCACGAAGCGCTGCGCCCAGAGCCGCGCCTCCAGCGCCCCGTGACGGTCGGCCGCGACCTTCACCCAGGCGGTGCCGAGCCCCGTGCCGAGGAACACGCACGCGGCCAGCACGTGCACGAGAATCAGGAAGTTCGCCAGAGCTGCCATGCCGCCGTCCATGTGCCCACGAGGATGGGGATGTTCTTCGTCATCGGGCCGAAGGGATGGAGCCACAAGGCGGGGTCTTGCCAGCTCACGAGCGCGGGTAGCAGGATCACCGCGAGTCCCTGGAGAAGGAGCAGCGTCGCGGCAGGCCGCCCGCGCAGCAACAAGGCGGCGGCGCCCGATCCGGCCTGGGCGAGGCCTAGCCCCATGAGGAACGTGCCGGGATCGACCGGCACGAGCCCCGAGTTGGCCACCACCGCCAGCTCCATGGGCTGCTGGAAGACGACCTTGGGCAACAGTCCCTCGGTGAACCACACCACTGCCATCCCCGCGCGCAGGGTCCACAGCGCGCGCGGTGTCCACCCCTCCGCCTGCACCAGCGCCACGGCGGCCACTAGCCCGAGGAAGGGCAGGTTCTTACTTACCATCCCGTAGGGATGCACCAGCAGGAGGGGGTCGAGCGTCCCGAGCACCACCGAGAAGGCGAGCACCACCGCGCCTTGCGCAATGGCCCAGGGCCGGCCCCAGGGGAACAACAGGCGTACGCCCAGCAGAACCTCGCCGACACAGCAAATGTACATCGCCCAGTCGCCGAGGCCCAGTCGCGACAGCCACTCGTGCCCCACTTCCCGGTAGTAGGGGGTGACGACGAGCAAGCCGGTGGAAAGCCACAGCGTCGCGACGCCCGCGCGCATCCACGGGAGGGCTGGATCCACACGGAAAAACTAACCTAGGCGAGGAAGCGCGCGCGCTGCTCGGGGCTCGGCACGCGGCAGGCGTCCAGCCGGCCCCAGATGCGGTAGCGTGTGGCGGCCACGAGCCGGTAGCCCGCGTCGGTCAACATCACGGGCAAGAAGCCTAGAAAGCGAGACCACGACCACGGGGGCGGCAGGTGGCGGGCGGCGGCGAAGAAGGCGCGGCTGCGCAGGTAGACGGCTCCCTCCTCGACGTACACCATCGTGTCGAGGTCGACCGGGATCTCCTGGTGTAGCGCCCGTAGTTCCGCTGCGGTGCGGCCCTGGAGCGCGGCGAACTGGAAGGCGCCCGCGCGGTCGACGCGGAGGAGCCACTGCACCAGCCCGTTGCAGAATCCGCAGACGCCGTCGTAGAGGATGATTCGCTGGGCCAATGCGAGAACCTAGCCCCCGACCAGCCGCTTCCCAAGCGCGATCGCGTCCTCCGCGTACCCCGCCACACCGGTCGCGGCGGCGCCTGCGGCCGCGGGGATCGTGGCGAGCCCGGTTGCTGCCAGCCCGGCGGCCTCGCCCCAGCGCTC
>VGRQ01000117.1 GCA_016875315.1 Deltaproteobacteria bacterium
TCGCCCACCCGTGGTGGATTTCCCCCACTGGTCGCGGCACTAACCACCGCCTCGCGCAGCCACCGGTGCGCGGGGTCGTGGTCGGATCGCTCGTGCCACACCATGAAGGTGCGGAAAGCCGGGAGGGCAAGCGGCGGGTCGCATACCCGCAGGGGCGCCAGCGCGGCGATCGACTCGGCCAGCGAGCGCGGCAGGGTGAGCACGCAGTCGCTGCGGGCCACGATGAGGGGCGCGGCGACGAAGTAGCGGATGCGGAGCACCACGCGGCGCTTCTCGCCGAGCTCCTCGAGGCGACGGTCCACCACGGCGGTGCCCTCGCCCTGGGGCGACACCAGCGCGTGCGGGAGGGCGAGGAAGGTGGCGAGGTCGAGCCGCTCGCCCACCGCCGGGTGATCGGCGCGCACGAGGCAGGCGAAGTCGTCGTCGAACAGGACCCGCTGCTTGATGCCGGGGGCGGCGCGGGGGCGAACCTCCACGGCGAGATCGAGCCGCCCGTCTTCCAGCGCGCCGCTGGCCCCCTGGGGCGGCACGGGACGGAGGTCGATCTCCACGCCCGGGGCCTCGCGCAGCGCCCGGTCGAGCAGCGGCGGGACGATGCGGAGGGTGATCCCGTCCCAGGTGCCGAGGGTGAACCGCCGCCGCAGGCGCGCGAGATCGAGCTCGCCCTCGCCCCCCACCAGGCCCTCGATGGCGCGGATCGTGCGCCGCAGGGGGGCTTCCAGCGCCTCGGCGCGGGGGGTCTTCACCATGCCGCGGGTGCCGCCCACGAGGATCGGGTCGCCCATGGTGGCCCGCAGCCCGCGTAGCGCCTGGCTCACGGCGGGCTGGCTCACCCCGAGCCGCCGGGCCGCGCCCGACACGCTCTCCTCCTCGATCAGCACCAGCAACACGCGCAACTGGTGGAGGGTGAGCGACTCAATCATAATCGAATCATTATTGTATCATCAATACACATGCACTTCTCCCTTTTATCAGCGGGCGCTATTTCTCTCGGCGTCGGCAGCGAACACGCCGCCGCGTTCAAGGAGAATCACACATGTCCCGTACCGTTCTCGTCCTCACCGCCACCGGCACCACCGGCGCCGCCACCGTCAAGGCCCTTCTCGCGCAGGGCGCCGTCGTCCGCGCCGGCACCCGCGACCCGTCGAAGGCGAGCTTCGCCGCCGGCGTGCAGGCCGTGGCCTGGTCGTACGACGACCGCGCCACCTGGAACGCCGCGCTCCAGGGCGTCGACGCGCTGTACCTCGCGATGCCGCCCTTCCGCGCCGACGAGGCGGAGGTGGGCACCGCCATCCTCGCCGCCGCCAAGGCCGCGGGGATCAAGCGCATCGTGAAGCTCTCCGCCATCGGCGTGGAGGCCAACCCCGCCAGCCCCCACCGCCAGGTGGAGCTCGCGATCGAGGCTTCCGGGCTCGACTGGGTTCACCTGCGCCCCAGCTTCTTCATGGAGAACTTCATCGAGTTCTACGGGGGCCCGATCAAGGCCGAGGGCGCGCTCTACGTGCCCGCGGGCAAGGGCAAGACCGGCTTCGTGGCCGCCGCCGACATCGGCGCCATGGCCGCGGCCGCGCTGCTCGGCAACGCTACCGGCGAGGCCTGGGTGATCACCGGTCCCGAGGCCCTCGACCACGACGACGTGGCGGCGCTCATCGGCGACGCCACCGGGAAGCCGGTGAAGTACCACGACATCCCCGCCCAGGTGTTCGCCGACGCGCTGCGCAGCTTCGGCTCCAGCGAGGTGGGCGTGGCCACGATGTCGGCGCTCTACGAGTACGTGCGCAACGGCTGGACCGGCGCCCTCACCGGCGAGGTGGAACGCGTGCTCGGCCGCCCGCCCACGCCCTTCGCCGACTGGGCGCGCGCCCACGCGGCGGCCTGGTAAGGCCCCAAGCTGCCCTCCCCCGCCCGCGGGGGAGGGTGGCCGAAGGCCGGGAGGGGGCCAAAGACCCACCCCAAAGCTCCCCTCCCCCGCTCGCGGGGTCCGGCAACCTGTGGCCGGCCGGGGGCCAAAGGCCGGGAGGGGGCCGGGGTCGCCCCCCGGAATACACACCCCCACATGCGCCTCCCCCTCGCCCTGATCGCCCTGTCGACCCTCGCCTGCGCCCTCGGCGCCGAGGACAAAGACACCGCTTCCGACTGCAAAGCCAGCCTCGAGGGGTGCGACCAGATCGACGATGACTGCGATGGCGACGGCGACCAGGACGACGACGTCCCCACCTGGTACGCCGACGACGACGCCGACGGCTACGGCGATGGCGACGAGAGCCTCGCGGACTGCTTCGCCCCGGCCGGCTTCGTGGCCGACGGCACCGACTGCAACGACGACGACCCCCTCGTCAACCCCGGCGCCGCCGAGACGGGCCGCAACGAGGTGGACGAGAACTGCGACGGGGTGATCGACGAGACCTGCGGCAGCAACGCGCCCGTGCTCACCATCACCGGCAGCGGCTACGACCCGGCCTACGAGTTCGGCGAGGGCGAACAGCCCGCGATCACCTTCGACCTCGAGATCAACGATGTCGACGGCGACTTGTTCGTGGTCACTGTCACGCTGTGGATCGAGGAAGACGGCGACGGGACGGTCGACAGTGCCGCCGAGCCCACCTACGCCTTCGACCCCTTCTCCCTCGACGACGGCGACACCTGCGACGAGAACGAGCAGAGTATCGGTTTCGTGTTCGACGTCTCCAACTACGACGAGGCCAGCGTGCTCGACGTGGGCGTGGTGGTGGAAGACGCCGGCGGGCACTCGAGCGAGGTGGTGGCGGTGGCGATCGAGTTGGGGTGACGGGCGTGGCGCCGAGTGCCACGGCGCTCTCGCTCACCGAGGGGACTAGCGACCGCCCGCGCCCGCCAGCCGGGCGCCCCCCCGGGCTACCCCCCAAACCCCTCCACCGCCGCCTCCTGCGCGTCGACCGCGTCGAGGAGCTGTTTCGACGGCTCTGTCCCGTCGCACAGGTTGGTCAACTCGCCGGGGTCGGCCACGAGGTCGTATAGCTCGCACTGGCCGGTCGTCCCCCGGATGTAGTGGTACCGCGTGTCCCTCGCCGAGTGTACCTGCCCGCGCGGCTGGCCAGGAGGCTCGCCGATGTAGAACGTGGTCCGCACGCGGTCGCTCCCGAGCGTCCGGACGTCGGCTCCGGTCCAGTCCTGTCCCCAGTCCTCGCCGAGCAAGGCCTCCAGCGTGGGCACCACGTCTTCCTGCGTGGCCGGGACGGGTAGCTGCTCGGGGCTCAGGCCGGGCCCGGCGAAGGCCGCCCAGCCCGCGGTCACCGGGAGCCGAGGGTCGAAGCCATGATTCGTATAGGGGTCGAGCAGGGCCTCGCCGTGGTCGATCACCACCGCCACCAGCGCGGTGGTGGTCACCCCGGCCGCCTCGAGCGTGGCCCAGGTGGTGGCAAGGTCGTCGTCCTGGCGCCGCACCTCGCAGGCGTACGCCGCCTGGATGAGCGCCACGCAGGCGGCGTAGTCCTCGCTCTCCGGCGTGAAGCTGCCCTCGCGACCGTCGAGGTTGGCGAAGAGCGAGTCCTCGTTGTTGTCGACGAAGTCCCAGTGGCACGTGCCGTCGTTCACCGCGCTCACCTCGGCGGCGCAGCTGTCGGCGTGGAGATCGTAGGGACTGTGCGCGTCGTTGACGTGCAGGTGGACCAGCCGGTCGAGGGCCCGGTTCTCCTCCCACCACGCGACGATCTCGGCGGCCGCGGCCGGGGTGGCGCCCTCGTCGAAGAGCGTGAAGCTGTCGTATCCGCGCTCCAGCCCGGTGCCGTCGGCCGCGATGCGGTTGGCCGACCAGTACGCCGTGGCCCAGCCCCGCTCGCCGAGGATCTCCGCGAGCAGCGGCACCTCGGGGGAGAGCGCGAAGGGGTACTCCTCGTCGCGCTGGTCCTCCCAGCTCGCCTCGCCCCAGGCGCTCGGGTGCCGCCCGCTGAGCACGGCGCCGATGCCGGGGTAGGTCCAGGTGTGGGTGGCGAGGTCGGGAACCACGAGGCCACCGGCCGCGAGGGCGGACAGCCAGGGCATGTGTTCGCCGGTCACGTGGTCGGCGCGCACGGTGTCGAGGGTCAGGAGGATCAGCGTCCGGCCGCCGCCTCCGGCCTCCCGGCTGTCGAGGGCCGCGTCGCCATCGGCACCGGTGCAGGCAAGCAAGAAGATCAACAGCTACTCCACCACGCCGGCGAAGTCCCCGGAGAACGCGGTGGCGCCGGCCTCGCCGAGGTGGTCGAAGTCGTTGAACAGGCTCTCGTCGGCATCGCCGAAGGTGCTGTAGTCGAGCAGAGCGGTGCGCGGCAGCGACTGTGCGAGGTCGCGGAAGGCCTGCCGCGCCGCCGACCAGTACTCCGCCTCCACCGTACCGCGCAGCATCGGGCGCACCGGCAGGATGACGAGGAAGCTCCGCGCCGCGCCCGCGCCCTCCACGGTGCGGGCCAGTGCCTGCATGCAGCCCTCGTGGAGCCTCGGCACCCAGGTGTCGATCTTGCCGCCCAGCAGGAACTCGCGCCGGCTCCAGGCGTTCTTCTCGGTCAGCTCGGGCGCGGGCTCGCCCGGCCAGCGGTCCACGATGTCGCGACCCATGTGCCGCAGGTCGCCGAGCGCGGCGAGGGCGTGGCCGGGGTGCTTGGCGTGCTCCACGAGGTCGTGCCGCCGCCCGCTCCCGGCGAGCCAGCGGTGCGGCAAGAGCCACATCGCCATCGCGCTCGGTCGCTCGTCGAGCCCCAGCCGCGACGAGCGAGCAAACCACCGCGGGTTCATCGCCACGTGTGGGATGGGCGCGCGGCCGCAACTGGTCTGGTCGAACAACAGCGGCGACACCTCCACCACCAGCACTTCCAGCTCCCCGGGCACCGCGTCGGACGCCGCGAGCAAGGCCGAGTACGTGGGTGGCAGGGCCGATCCGGTGAGCGTGTGCCGGGCGAGGCGCTGCCAGGCGTACCCCGTCCGCTCCGCCAGCACGGATAACCGGTAATCCGTCCCCGACCGCGAACTGCCGAGCACTAGCCCTCCGACCTTCCCCTCCCCCACCGGACGGTCCCCATTCCAGAAGGCCTCCTGCCACTCGCAATGGGGCTCGTGAACCGACATCGTCCACCACGCCGCGAGCGGCAGGCCCACGATCGCCACGAGCAAGGCGACGAGGTAACGCATCAGCTCGCCGCCTCAGTCGCCGGGCGGCCGGTCGAGGCCACGCCCAGCCCGGCGGCAGCGGGTCGAGCCGACGCGATCGAGGTGCCTGGGGCCCCCAGTGAGCGGACTGGGGGTGGCGCCCCTGGCGCGCCCCGTCGCGGAGCGCAGCGAAGCCGACGGGGACGCCAGGGGTGACAGGACCCCCCGGCCGCAGGCCGTGTACGAGTCCCCCAGGCACCGGATCGCCTGGAGATCAGGGGTTCCCGCGTGGCCGCATAGGGCTGGGCGTGGCCGGAGCTAGAAGTTGAAGTAGATGAAGGGCGCATCGGCCTGCTTGACCATGACGAGGGCGACATAGAGGATCCCGGCGGCGACCCCGTCCGCCACGGGACGGCTGGGCCAGGGCAGCGCGAACTTCGGCCGGAAATAGGCCACGAGGTGGATGCCGACGGCGAGGGCGAAGAGCGACACCTGGACGCCAGACAGCGGGAGAGCGTCCCCGGGCGAAAAGCTGAACAGCCGCGCGAGGTACCGGTTCGCCTCGGTCACCGAGGGCGCGCGGAAATACACCCACGCGAACAGGACGGTGGCCATCGTCATCGTCCAACCGGCGAAGTTCCCGGCCGGACTCTCCCAGAAGGCGCTATGGGAGGCAGGACGCTTCTCCCGGTAGAGATACGCGATGGCCTGCCCGAAGCCATGGATCGCGCCCCAGGCCACGAAGGTCCAGTTGGCGCCGTGCCAGAATCCGCCGATGAGCATCGTGGCGGAGAGCGCGAACAAGGTGCGGCCCAGGCCGAAACGCGAGCCGCCCAGCGGGATGTACAGGTAGTCACGCAGGAAACGCGACAGGGAGATGTGCCAGCGCCGCCAGAACTCCTGCAGCGAGCGCGCGATGTAGGGACTGTCGAAGTTGTCGGGAAAGTGAATGCCGAACATGCGCGCCAGCCCCACCGCCATCTGCGAGTAGCCGGAGAAGTCGAAGTAGATCTGGAAGGCGTAGGCGAACAGGCCCACCCACAGCGACGGCGAACTGTAGCCCTCGGGACGAGAAAAGGCGGCGTCGGCGAGCTGCGCGAAGGGATCGGCGATGAGCACCTTTCGCCCGAAGCCGAGCACGAAGTCGCGCGCCCCGGCGGCGATGTCGGACACCGCGGGCGCGGACTCCAGTCGCTTCAGCTGGGGCAAGATCTCCGCCGCCCGCACGATCGGGCCGCTCACCAGGTGCGGGAAGAACATGATGAAGGTGGCCAACTCGCGGATCGAGCGCGTGGGCGCGAGCAGCCCTCGGTACACGTCGACCGTGTAGGAGATGGCCTGGAACACGTAGAAGCTGATGCCGAGTGGCAAGACGAGGTGCGGCACGGGCACCGCGACGCTGGTCCCGAGCAACCGGAGCCCGTCGTTGAGGGTCGAGGCGGCGAAGCCGGCGTACTTGAAGGTGCCCAGCATCCCGAGGTTCATCACCACGCTCGCGGTCACCATCGCCAGCTTGCCCCGTGGCGAGGACGACCGGTGGATGCCCAGGGCGAGGAAGTAGTCGATCACGATGTTGGCGACGAGGAGCCCCATGAAGGGCAGGCTCCAGCTCGCGTAGAACCACGCGCAGAAGCCAAGGAGCAACCAGGCGCGCCATCGGGGGCCGGCCGCGAGCGCGCTGCTGGCCAGCGCGAGCACGAGGAAGACGAAGAACTCGTCGGAGATGAACAGCACGGGGCTACGCCCCGCGCTCGCGGGCGAGGCGCACCACCTCGGCCACCACCGCGTCGATACTCAGCCGGGTGCTGTCGAGGTGTACCGCGTCGGCGGCGGCACAGAGCGGGGCGCTGGCGCGTCCCATGTCCTGGGCGTCGCGCGCGGCCAGCTCGGCTCGCACGTCGGCGTAGCTGCGCCCAGGTAGTTCCGCGTGGCGTCGCCGGGCGCGCTCGTCGAGCGACGCGTCGAGGTAGATCTTGAGCTGGGCGCGGGGGAGTACCACCGTCCCGATGTCGCGACCGTCCATCACCACCCGACCCGCGGCACCGAGCGCACGTTGCAGGCCGAGCAGCGCCGAGCGGACGGGCGGGTGTACCGCCACTGCGCTCGCCGCCGCGCCTACCGCCTCGCCGCGGATGATGGTGCTCACGTCCTCCCCGTCGGCGTAGACCACGAGCGCGCCCTCGCGAAAGGCGAAGGCAAAGTCGATGTGCCGCGCCACATCGGCGCTGGCGGCTGCGTCGCGCACGTCGACCCCCTGGCGCAGGCAGAGGAGTCCCACCGTCCGGTACATGGCGCCGGTGTCGACGTACTGGTAGTCGAGCAACTGGGCCACGCGGCGCGCCACCGTGCCCTTCCCCGAGCTGGCGGGGCCGTCGACGGCGATGGCGATCACGCGCGCACCCGCTCGAGAGTCGCGAGGAACTCCGGGTAGCTGGTGCGGATGCTGTCGGTCTCCGAGACCGTCACCGGCGCGCGGAGGCCCAGGATCGAGAAGCACATCGCGATACGATGGTCGCCGCGGGTGTCGACGTGCCCGCCCCGGGGGCTGCCCCCGTGTACCACCAGGCCGTCCGGTCGCGGGTCGGCCTCCGCCCCCACGGCGCGGAGGCCGTCGACCACCGCCGCCACGCGATCGGACTCCTTCACGCGTAGCTCGGCGGCATCGCGGACCACCGTCTGTCCCTCGGCGAAGGCTGCGGCCACGGCGAGCACCGGCAGCTCGTCGATGAGCGTGGGCACCTCGGCCCCCGCGATCTCGGTGCCGCGGAGGCCGTCCCCGGTCACGGTCACCGTGCCGATGGGCTCGATGCCGCCGTGGTCTTCCACGTCGATCCGCGCGCCCATGCGACGGAGCACGTGGATGACACCGGTGCGGGTCGGGTTGAGTCCCACGCCCTCGAGAACGAGCGAGGCGCCCGGGTGGATCGCGGCGGCCACCATCCAGAAAGCGGCCGAGCTGATGTCGCCGGGGACGGTGATGTCGGCCGCCGACAGGGCACCTGCCTCGACCGCGATCGTGCCGCCGCCCACGCGGAGATTCGCGCCCATGCCGCGCAACATCCGCTCGGTGTGGTCGCGCGTGGGCACCGGCTCGGTGTAGCGAGTCACGCCGTGGGCGCAGAGCCCGGCGAGAAGCACCGCCGACTTCACCTGCGCGCTGGCGACCTCGGCGGCGTAGTCGATACCGTGCAACTCGGCGGTGCGAACGGCGACCGGCAGCGTGGGGCCGCCCTCGATGTCGGCGCCCATCTGTCGCAGGGGACGGATCACGCGCATCATCGGGCGTCGCGACAACGAGTCGTCGCCGTGCAGCGTGGCCCCGGCGCGCGGGGCGAGGGCACCGAGCAGCAGGCGGGCGGTCGTCCCCGAGTTGCCGCAATCGATCTCCCCGGCGTCAAGCCAGGGGGCGCCGGTCACCCAGAGCTCGCGACCCACGTTCTGCACGGCCGCACCCAGCGACCGGGCGGCTCCCACCGTGCGCCCCACGTCCTCCGCGTCGAGCAGGCCGCGCACGCGCGTGGTGCCCTTGGCGATGGAGCCGAACAGCACCGCGCGGTGCGACACCGACTTGTCGCCCGGCACGCGGATGCGAGTGCCGCCCCGGATCAACCCCGGTCCTCGAAGGCACCAAGCGCACGAAAGCGCGCGTAGCGCTGGGCCCGGAGGGCCGCGCCATCGAGCGGGGACAGCTCGTCGAGCGCGGCGGCCACGGCGTTGCCGAGGGCCTCGATCGTCCCCTCCGGCGACCGGTGCGCGCCACCGCCGGGCTCGTCGACCAGCGCGTCGGCCACGCCGAGGCGGAGACAGTCGCCCGCCGTGAGCTTCAGCGCCTCGGCGGCGCGGGGCCCCTCGGCGCGGTCGTGCCAGAGGATCGCGGCGCAGCCCTCGGGCGAGATCACGCTGTAGGTGGCGTTTTCCAGCATGAACACCCGGTTGCCCACGCCCAGCGCCAGCGCGCCACCCGAGCCACCCTCGCCGATCACGCAGCAGACCACCGGCACCGCGAGCGTGGCCATCTCCATGATGTTGCGGGCGATGGCCTCGGCCTGCCCGCGCGCCTCGGCGTCGATGCCCGGGTAGGCGCCCGGCGTGTCGATGAGCGTGACGATGGGGAGGCCGAATCGCTCGGCCAGCCGCATCAGCCGCAGCGCCTTGCGGTAGCCGTCGGGCAGGGCCATCCCGAAGTTACGAACCACGTTTTCCTTCGTGTTTCGCCCCTTCTGGTGCCCGATCAGCATGATGCTGCGCCCGCGGAACTCGCCCACGAGGCCGACGATCGCCTGGTCGTCGAAACCGGCCCGGTCGCCGTGGAGCTCCACCGCCTCGCCGAGCCACTGGGCGGCGTAGTCGAGCGTGTAGGGTCGCGATGGGTGTCGCGACAAGAGCGTGCGCTGCCACGGCGTGAGATTGGCGAGGATCTGCCGCGCCAGCGCGTCGGCCTGGCGCTCCAGCTCCTTGATGCTGGCGCCGAGATCGATGCCCTGCGCGGCCTCGGCCTGCCGCAGCCCGTCGATGCGGCGCCGCAGTTCCACCAGCGGGCGCTCGAAGTCGAGGACGAGTTCCATGGCGCCCCGGAGCTAACGCGCAAAGGCGCGGGCGGCCGCCAGGGCGGGGTCGCCGCCGGGGGCAAGCCCGAGCGAACGGAAGAAACTGCGTTGTTTGCGAGCAAAGCGCCGCGTGTCTTGCTGGGTGAGCGCCACCGCCTCGGCGAGCGGCAGGCCGTCGAGCAGGTGCGCCACCACGTGACGGTAACCGAGCGAGAGCAGCGGCTTGATGTCGCGGGGGAAGCGCGCGAGGAGGCGCTCCGTCTCCGCCACGTAGCCCTCCTCCACCATCGACAGCACCCTGCGGTCGATGCGCTCGGCGAGGCCGGGGGCGTCGATCCACACCACCTCGGCGTCGCGACGGGAGCGCGAGTCCGCGTCGTGTACCTCCGACAGCCGCCGGCCGGTGAGCGCGTGGTATTCCAGCCCCCGCACCACGCGCACCCGGTCGTTCGGGTGGAGTCGCGACGCGAGCGCCGGGTCGACGCCGAGCAAGGCGGCGTGAGGGTTCTCTAGGGACTCGAGGCGGGCGCGCAGCGCCGGATCGACCGGCGGGGCCTCGACCAGGGGGGAGAGGAAGGCGCGAAGGTAGAAGGGCGTGCCACCGCAGAGGATTACCGGGCGTCCGGTGGCGATGGCGGCGCTCGCCTCGGCGGCAAAGTCGGCGGCGGAGAAGGGCTCGTCGGCCTCGCGGATGTCGATGCAGCGGTGTTCCACTCGCGCGCGGTCGGCGAGTGACACCTTGCCGGTGCCGACGTCCATCCCCCGGTACACCTGCATCGCGTCCATCGACACCACGATGGCGCCGTGGCGCTCCGCGATGGCCAGCGCCGCGGCCGTCTTCCCGGCGGCGGTCGGGCCGGTGAGGACCAGCGGCCTCATGTGCGGTGGAAGCGGCGTTCCAACTCGGACACGCCGATGCGGATGGCCACCGGGCGGCCGTGCGCGCACACCGCGTGGTCGACCTCGTCGAGATCGTGGAGCAAGGCGCGCATCTCGCGCTCGTCCAGCGGCTGGTGGGCGCGGACCGAGGTGTGACAGGCGAGCGTGGCGAGCACGTGGTCGAGGATGCCCTGGGGCACGTGGCCGTCGCCCCCGCTGGCGAGGTCGTCGGCCATGTCGGTGACGATGGCTCGGATGTCGCGACCGGCGAGCGGCGCGGGGACACCGTGCACCGCGATCGTGCCGCCCCCGAGGCCGGAGATGTCGAGGCCGGAGGTGTTGAGCGACTCGGCCGCCGCCGCGAGCACGCGGGCGCGCGCCGCGCCGATGTCGAAGACCAGCGGCGTGAGCAGCCGCTGCGAGCCGCCCAGGGCGTTGACCGGGTCGCGACTCAGCTTCGTGAGCGTGACCCGCTCGTGGGCCGCGTGCTGGTCGACGATCACCATCTCGCCGCCGCCCTCGCAGAGGATGTAGGTGCGCGCGAGCTGGCCGATGACGCTGAGATCGCGGAAGCGCGGGACGGGGAGGAGGAAGCGCTGGGGGGCGGCGGTGCCCCCTCCCCGGCCCTCCCCCGCGGGCGGGGGAGGGAGGGACTGGGGAACGCTCCCCTCCCCCGCGGGCGGGGGAGGGAGGGACTGGGGAACGCTCCCCTCCCCCGCT
>VGRQ01000118.1 GCA_016875315.1 Deltaproteobacteria bacterium
ACGACAGCGACTCGGGCGACTACCCCGGGGCCACCGAGACCGTCGGCAACGGCGACGACGAGGACTGCGACGGCTACGAGACCTGCTACGACGACGACGACAACGACGGTTTCCTCGACACCACCGGCGACACGCGCACCAGCACGACGGACACCGACTGCGCGGATGCCTACGAGGGCACCAGCACCGACCTCACGACCGACTGCGACGACAGCGACGCCACCGCCTACCCGGGGGCGAGCGACACGTTGGTCGGTAACGACGGCATCGACAACGACTGCGACGACTTCGTCGACGAGGGCGGCATGGGCTCGGGCGATCTCGTGATCACCGAGTACATGGTGGGCGGCAGCGCCTACACCGCCGACTGGTTCGAGGTGTACAACGCCAGCGGCTACGACGTCACCCTCGACAACTTCACCATCACGCTCTGCGCCGACACCGACTCCGCGATCGCCAACCCCGATCCGCTGCTGATCGACTGCGAGTACGAGGTGGTGGCGACGATGGAGTCCGGTCACACCGTCCCCGCGGGCGACTACTTCGTCTTCTGCGCCTCGAGCGGCAACTTCTCGGACTCGCTCGTCTGTCCCAGCGGGGCAACTTCCCCCAACGGCGACCGCTGGATCGACTACGACAGCCCCAACTACAACGCCACGACGCGCATGTCGTCGGTCAACGGCGGCATTACCGTGGAGATGGGCGCGCTGTTGCTCGACGACATCTACTGGTGGCAGGAGAACGGCTCCTACGACTGGCCCACCAGCTCCACCAGTAGCATCCAGATGGACAACTCGGCTTCACTCCTGGTCACCGCCATCGACGACAACGACGACTACACCGACGGCACCAACGACATCTGGTGTACCTCCTCCGACGCGGGCGTGATCAGCGACTACTCGGCCTCGGCCACCGAGTACGGCACGCCGGGCAGCGCCAACAGCGAGTGCCCGTAGGACGCCCCGATGATCCTGTCCCTGGTCGCGGCGTGTACCTTCGTCACTGACGAGGAGTGGGCCGGCCGCGAGGAAACTTGCGACCTGGCCGGCCTCTACATCGACGCCGACGGCGATGGCTGGGGTGGTCCCGAGCCAGCACGGAGCTGTGCCGACGTGGCGCAGAGCGTCAACCGCGTGGGCGACTGCGACGACGCCCTCGCCACGGTCTACCCGATGGCCGACGACGTGCCCTACGACGGCCTCGACAGCGACTGCGCGGGCGACGGCGACTACGACCTCGATGGCGACGGCTACCAGGCGGTCGAGGGCGGCGGCGACGACTGCTGGGACGACGCGAGCCAGCCGCCGCCCAGCCTCGAGGGCGACTGCGAGGAGGCGACCATCGGCATCCTCGGCCCCGCCGACGTGTACCCCGGCGCCACCGACGAGCCCTACGACGGTGTCGACGCCGACTGCTCGGGCGGCAGCGACTTCGACGGCGACGGCGACGCCTACCCGGCCTGCGAGGACTGCGACGACACCGATCCCAGCCGATACCCGACCGACACCGAGGAGATCTGGTACAACGGCTACGACGAGAACTGCGACGGTAACGACGGCGACCAGGACGGCGACGGCTACGTGGTCGAGAACTACGCCTACGAGATCCCCGAGGATCAACTCCCGGGCGACTGCTGGGACGACGGATCGGATCGTCCCGAGGAGATGGAGTCGCTCAACGGCTTCCCCCAGCTCGCCAGCACCGAGGTGCACGCCTTCGCCAGCGACACCTGGTACGACGGTGTCGACCAGGACTGCAACGGCGACGACGACTTCGACCAGGACGGCGACGGCGACCCCACCGCCGAGTACCCGGGTCGCGATGGCAACTTCGGTGGCGACTGCGACGACCTCGACGACACCGTGTCGTCGCTCGCCGAGGAGATCTGGTACGACGACTTCGACCAGGACTGCCAGGGCGACGACGACTTCGACCAGGACGGCGACGGCGATCCCTCGAGCGACTGGGGCGGAGGCGACTGCAACGATCGCGATCCCGCCGTGTCGATGCTGGCCGACGAAGACTGCGCCAGCAGCGTCGACGAGGACTGCGACGGCGACGACAACGACGAGGGCGCCCTCGGCTGCACCGGCTACTACGCCGATGCCGACGGCGACGGGCACGGCGGCAGCGCGAGCGCCTGCCTCTGCGTGCCCACGGCCGCCTACCCCGAGGGGCTCTCCACCGACTGCGACGACAGCAACGCCGGGGTGAGCCCCGGCGGCGTGGAGGACTGCACCACCGGCGACGACGACGACTGCGACGGCGACGCCAACGACCTCGACGCCATCAGCTGTACGAACTGGTATCGCGACGCGGACTACGACGGCTACGGCAGCAGCGCCTACGTCTGCGCCTGCGAGGGCGTGGGGGTTTACAGCGCCAGCAGCTCCACCGACTGCGACGACGGCGACGCGAGCGTGTACGACACGCTCACCTGGTACGCCGACGCGGACAACGATGGCTACGGCGACCCGAGCGCCAGCACCGGCGCCTGTAGCGCCCCCGGGGGCTACGTCGACAACGCCGGCGACTGCGACGACAGCACCTCGTCCGCCAGTCCCGCCGTGGCCGAGACCTGCGCCGACAGCATCGACAACGACTGCGACGGCAGCGCCAACGACGAGGACGCGGCGGCCTGCTCGTCCTACTGGGCCGACCTCGACGGCGATGGCTACACCGGCAGCTCCGCCTGCCTCTGCTGGGCCGAGGGCGCCTACGCCTACGGCAGCGACAGCGGCGACTGCGACGACGGTTCGAGCGGCGCCTCCCCGGGCTCGGGCGAGGCCTGCATGGACGGCATCGACGGCGGTTGCGACGAGCGCCCCGGCGGCTGCGGGGTGTCGGGCACGGTCGACCTCGGGGTGTTGCAGCACCAGTGGGTGGGGCCCGACCTCGGCCTCGGGGCCCACGTCGGCGCGCCCGGCGACACCGACGGCGACGGCAACGAGGAGATGCTCATCGGGGCCGACGACAGCCGCGGCGGCAGCGCCTACCTCCTGGGCTACGCGCGCACGCCCGGCACCGTCGAGGCCGACACCACGCTCGAGGTGGTGGCCGGGAGCAGCGGCGACGAGCTTGGCACCGCCCTCGGCAGCGTGGGCGACGTCGACGGCGACGGTCGCACCGACTTCCTCGTGGGCGCCCCCGGGGCGGGCGGGGCCGGCGAGGGCGGCGTGTTCCTCGGCGGCCAGTCCGGCCGGGTGGTGCTGGCCAACGCCTCGGTCTACCTGCTCGGCGACAACGCCGGCGACGAGGCCTTCCGCGCGGGCGGCTACCTCGGCGACCCCGATGGCGACGGCGTGAAGGGACTGGCGGTGGGCGTCCCCGGCTACGACAGCGGCGGTACCGACGCGGGCGCGCTGCTGGTGATCGACTCGTTGTCGCTGTCGAGCAGTGCCTCGCTGGGCTCGGTGGCTACTTCCACCTGGCGCGGCGAGTCGGCGGGCGACGGGGCGGGCCGGCAGGTGGTCTCGGGTCGCGACCTGAGCGGCGACGGCCTCGGCGACATCGTCGTGGGCGCGCCCGGGGCGGATCGCCGCAGCACCGATGGTGGCGCGGTGTACGTGATCTTCGCCCCCTTCTCGGGCAGCAGCTCCCTCGCCGCCGCCGACCTCCGCATCGGCGGCACGCTCGCCGGCGCCGGGCTCGGGGGCGATGGCCTCGCGGTGGGCGAATTCACCGGCGACGGCCGCAACGACCTGCTCCTGGGCTCGACCGCCTACGACGCCGGCGGCGCCGGCGCCGGCGCCGTGTTTCTCCTCGACGGCGGGGCCACCGGCGACACCGACACCGGCAGCTACTGGCTTCGTCTCGACGGCGGCAGCGGCGACGCCCTCGGCGCCGCCGTCGCCGCCGGCGACTTCGATAACGACGGCCGCGAAGACATCGTCGCGGGCGCACCAGGCTACGACGGCAGCAGCACCGACGCGGGGCTGGTGGCGGTCTTCCTCGGCCCCCTCGGCTCCACCACCTACGGGCTCGGCAGCGCCGCGGCCTTCTACACCGGGGCCGATAGCGGCGACGGCGCGGCCAGCGCGCTCGCGGCCCTGGGCGACCTCGACGGCGACGGCACCGCCGACTTCGCCGTGGGCGTGCCGCTGGGCGAGGGTGGCGCGGGCCTGGCCTACCTTCTCCGGGGCGGCGGCTACTGAGCAGGCTGGGATATGAACGCGCGATGCGTCTTGTACTCGCGCTCCTTCTCGTCGGCTGTGGCTCGACGTGGAACTCCGAAGATCTCGACGGCGACGGCTACACCGTGGCCGAGGGCGACTGCTGGGACAACCCCACGAGGGCCGCCGCCAACGGCATGACCGGCGAGGAGATCTACCCCGGCAAGAGCAACGAGACCTATTACGACGGCGTCGACGAGAACTGTGACGGTCTCTCCGACTACGACAAAGACCTCGACGGCCACGACGCGCTGGCCCACGGCGGCGACGACTGCTGGGACGACCCCGACCCCGACGCCGTGCCCGGCGAGTTCGACGCCCTCGAGGGCTACTACGATCCTCTGGCCAAGGAGGTTTTCCCCGGGGCCGAGGAGGTGTGGTACGACGCGGTCGACTCCGACTGCGACGGCGGCAGTGACTTCGACCAGGATCTCGACGGTTTCGACACGATGTGGCACGAGCAGCGCGACGGCTCGGTGGGCACCGACTGCCTCGACGCCGACGACGATCCCCAGGACAACCCGGCGGCGATCGTCCCCAACAACGTGAATCCCGACGCCACCGACGCCTGGTACGACGGCACCGACGCCAACTGCGACGGCGCCGACGACTACGACCAGGACCAGGACGGGTTCCCGAGCGCCGACTATGGCGGCAACGACTGCGACGACCTCGACCCCGAGCGCTACCCCAACGACGAGGTGGAGACCTGGTACGACGGCGTCGACAGCAACTGCGACGGCCAGTCCGACTACGACCAGGACGGCGATGGTCACGACGCCAGCGACTACGGCGGCGACGACTGCAACGACGACCCTGCCGCGCCGGCCGCGGCCATCAACGGCTTCGACGACGTCGAGGCGCGCGCGATGCACCCCGCGGCCGCCGACGAGCCCTACGACGGCGTCGACGCTGACTGCGCAGGCGACGATGACTTCGACGCCGACGGCGACGGGCAGTCCACCGCGGACTTCCCCGACGAGGGTGGCCAGGTGGGCCAGGACTGCGACGACACCGACGGCACCGTCTACGTGGGCGCGCTCGACACCTGGTACGACGGTGTCGACAGCAACTGCGGCGGCGGCAGCGACTACGACCAGGACGGCGACGGCTACGACAGCAGCGCCTACGGCTTCGGCAGCTCCGACGACTGCGACGACGTGCGCGGCGACGTCTACCCCGGCGCCGAGGAAAGCTGCGCCGACCCGGCCGACCAGGACTGCGACGGCATCGAGAACGACACCGACGCCACCGACTGCACCGAGTTCTTCGCCGACGACGACGCCGACAGCTACGGCGACCTCGCCGACAGCCTGTGTCGTTGCGACGCCGAGGGGGTGTACACCGCCGAGGGCACCACCGCCGCCACCGACGACTGCGACGACACCCGCGCCACGGTGAACCCGGGCGTGAGCAACGAGAGTTGCAGCACCACCTACGACGACGACTGCGACGGCGTCACCAACGAGCAGAACGCGTCGAGCTGCACCACCTACTACACCGACGTCGATGACGACGGCTACGGCCTCACCACCAGCCAGTGCTGGTGCAGCGAGAGCGGCAACTACCGCGCCGCCAACGACGACGACTGCGACGACGGCGACGACGACATCCACCCCGGCGCCACCGAGGCCTGCGACGGTGTCGACGAGGACTGCGACGGCAGCGTCGACGAGGGGACGACCCACTACTACGCCGACGATGACGACGACGGCTACGGCGACGACAGCACCGAGTCCTGCTCGACCTCCAGCGGCGCGGTGACCACCGGCGGCGACTGCGATGACACCGACGAGCGCGTGTACCCCGCCGCTCCCGAGCTCTGCGACGAGCAGCAGAACGATTGCGACGACGCCACCTGGACTGCGGCGAGCGAGGAGGGCACGGTCAGCTATGTCGACGCCTCCCTGGCCTGGACCGACAAGACCAGCTTCTGGGCGGCGGGCACGGCGGCTGCCCCGGTGAGCATCTCGCTCGACGCGGGCACCTACTACGTGTGCCCCGCCACCTGGTACGTGGGCGTGGTCGCGTCTTCCGAGACGGTGGATCTCATCGCGCCCTACGGGGCCACCGACACCATCCTCTCGCGCGGCGGCATCAGCGGCACCGTGGTGTACGCCACCTCGAGCGTCGTGTACCTGGAGGGGCTCACCATCACCGGCGGCGTGGGCACTACGGCGGGCTCGTACCAGTACGGTGGCGGCGTCCTCTCGCTCGCCTCCAGCGACACCACCGTGTCGCAGGTCACGCTCTACCAGTGCCTCGTCACCGGCAACGACGCCGACTACGGCGGCGGCGTGGCTGCCTACAACTACGGTGACATCATCCTCGAGGAAACCGACGTCTACGACAACACCGCCGACGTGTCGGGCGCGGGCATCCTCGTGCAGCGCGGCGACGTGAGCTGCGAGAATGGCGGCGTGTACGACAACACCTCGGTGGGCGAGGGCGGCGGCGCCTACTTCTCGCACCAGGCCGGCAACCTCGACGCGACCAACTGCGACTGGACCGGCAACAGCCCCGACGACATCGCCGGCTCCGGCTCCGGCTTCACCACCGTCCCTAGCGGCACCGTGGGCTCCGGCGGCGACGCGGACTGCCAGGGCTTCTACGGTTGTTTCTAGCGGCGGTCCTCGCCTGTCCCAGCGAGCCGGCGCCGACGCCGGAGCCACCCGAGTCCGTCGAGGTCGATAGCGCCGACACCGCGCCCAGCGTCGACCCCTACACGATCGCCGTGCGCGTGCTGGTAGACGGCGTCGCGACCGAGGGCGCCACGGTGATGCAGGGGGGAGGGCGCGAGGCCTGGACCACGGGCGCCGACGGCACCGTGGTGGTGACCATCGACCCGGCCATCCTGGGCGACCAGTACGTCGTGGCGGGCCACCCCGAGTGCCGCAACGGCGGCACCGAGCTGGAGGGCCCCACCGCCGACACCGTCGACGTGGAGCTGGAGCGTTTCGATAACAGCGACAACGAGGCCTACACCTTCCGCGACCCGGGCGATGCGCCCGGGGAGATCAACAACAGCTCGCAGTGCTCGCACTGCCACCTGAGCATCCACGAGGCCTGGTGGAACTCGCCCCACCGCACCGCCGCCCGGAACCCGGCGGTACACGACGTGTACCAGGGCATGGCCTCGGCCGTGGCGGAGGTGGACTGCAGCGGCACCTGGAGCACCGTCACCGAGCCCGGGACGGGCAACGCGCTGTCGGCCTGCGTGGTGGCGGCGAGCGTGGCGAGCACCGGCACCACCGGCGCCTGCGCCGACTGCCACGCGCCGGGCATCGACGGCGAGATCGGCGGCCGCGATCTCCTCGACGCCACCGGCTTCGCCTACGACTACGGCGTGCACTGCGACGTGTGCCACCACGTGGAGAGCGTGCACGAGGGCGAATCCGCCGGGGTGGCGGGCTGGCTGCGCGTCCTCCGCCCCAGCGAGCCAAGCAGCAGCCCGGCTTTCGGCGACTGGGCGCCACTCACCTTTGGCCCCTACCTCGACGTGCTCAACCCCAACATGGGCTCGTCCTGGCGCGAGGAGTTCCACGAGGCCGCCTTCTGCGGTGGCTGCCACCAGCTCGACCAGGGGCCGATCGCCGGGGCGATCGACCTTGCCCGCTGGCCCTCGGGGACGATCCCCGTCCACAGCACCTTCGAGGAGTGGTCGGACGGCCCGATGAACCCCTCGGCGCCCTGCCAGAGCTGTCACATGCCGCCGGTGCCGGCGGTGGGCAACAGCAGCGATCTCTACACCGAGATCGACGCCATTCCCGGCGTGGCGGCCGGCTGGGAGCGGCCGCCCGGCGACGTGCGCCAGCACGCCTGGTGGGGCCCGCGGCAGCCCGAGGGGGGAATGCTCGGGCTCGCGGCGTGGGTCGACATCGCCAAGGAGATCGATGGCGGCGTGCTCACCGCGCAGGTGACGGTCACCAACACGGGGCCGGGGCACGCGATCCCCACCGGCGAGCCGATGAGGAACCTCGTGCTCGCCGTCGAGGCCACCTGCGGCGGTGTGCCCCTCGACTTCGCGGGCGGCGACGTGGTGCCGAGCTTTGGCGGGAGCCTCGGCTATACCGACGCCGCCACCGAGCCCCTCGACCTGCCCGGCGCGAGCCCGGGGATGGTGGTGCGCTTCTTCGCTCGCGACGGCGACTATGACTACGTGGGTCACGGTCCCTTCGGCGATGGGCAATTCTCGGCGGCAGAGAAGGGCTTGCCCCGGTGGCGCTGGCTGGCCGACGCGGTGGTCACCAGCGCCGGCGACGACGGCACCCTCGTGCGGGGCGGCGTGCCCGAGGGCGCGGAACGCGCGGTGTTGATCGCGGAGAGTTTCCCCGAGGACGGGAGCGAGGCAGGCCCCTTGATGGGTACGCCCGGCTTCGCCTTCGCGCGCGTACACGTCGACGCCCTGGGCAACGAGATGGTGCCACATCACCTCGCGGTCGATGTCCGGAGCGACAACCGCATCCTGCCTGGGCAGAGCTTCACGACGGAGCACATGTTTGTCGCGACCTGCGACGACCCGGAGGTCCACGCGGTGCTGGTTCACCGGGCCTACCCCTGGGCGGTGGCGGCCACCTACGGCTGGACGCTGGCGGACAGCGTGATGGACGAGGCGCGGCGATGATCCTCCTCCTCGGCTGCGCGCCGTCCCCCGGTGACAGCGGCGAGCTGGCGAGGCTCGCCGGCGACAGCGTCGCCAGCCACGGGGCACGAGACGAGGAGGAGCTTCGCCTTCCGGAGGAACTGGTGAGCGACGGCGGGCTCCTGTCCGCCACGCTCGTCGCCGGTGCCCTGGGGGAGGGCTACGGCTACAACGGCGCCTCGCCCGGTCCCACGCTGCGGGCGAGCGTGGGCGACACCGTCGAGGTTCGCCTCGACAACCAGCTCGACGACAGCACCACCATCCACTGGCACGGCATGTCGGTGCCCAACGAGATGGACGGCGTGAGCTTCGTCGTCGATCCCGTCGACCCGGGCTCGAGCTTCCAGTACCGCTTCACCGCCGACCGCGCCGGCACCTTCTGGTACCACCCACATGTCGACGTGTCGCGACAGGTGGACCTCGGGCTGTACGGCGTCGTCGTGGTGGGCGACGCCGCCGAGCCGGTGGCCGAGCGCGACCTCGTGCTCGTGTTCGACGCGGCGGGCGAGCTCGACGCCGACGCCGCGCACGACGACGAGGGCCACCACCACGCCTTGCCCGACCCGCGCGACACCACGTGGCTGGTGAACGGGCAGGTGGCGCCCACCTTGCGGCTGGCGGCAGGCGAGCGCGCCCGGGCGAGGCTGCTCAACGCCTCGAACACGGCCTACCTGTCGCTCGACTGGCCCGGCGCGCGGCTGGTGGCGGGCGAGCAAGGGCTCCTCGGCGCCGAGGGTGTCGTCGACGGCCTGCTCCTCGCCCCCGGCCAGCGCGCCGAGGTGGAGATCGACGCTGGGATCGGCGACCACGAGGTGACCACGGCGATGTGGACCGCCTGGGGCGGCGCCGCCTATGGCGACCCGGTGGTGCTCCTGCAGGTGATCGACGAGGGCGGCGCGGCGGCGCCCCTCGACTTCGCCTTCGCCGGTGCCGCGCCCACGGCCGACCCGGCCCACACCGACCTCGTGTACACCTTCCAGGGGGGCGCAGCCGGAGAGGACTGGCTCATCAACGGCGAGGCCTGGCCCGATGTCACCCCCGCTGTGCTCGCGCTCGGCGCCGAGTACATCGTGGAGGCGCGCAACTTGAGCAGCACCAACCATCCCTTCCACCTCCACGGCTTCGCGCTCGAGCTGCTGTCGGTCAACGGCGATCCGCCTGCCGTCGCCACCCGGGGCGACACCTTCGACATCCCGATCCGCGCCACCGTGCGCATGCGCCTGCTCGCCGACAACCCGGGGAGCTGGGCCCTGCACTGTCACCTCCTGGGCCACGAGGACCACGGGATGATGACCGTGGTCGAGGTTCGCTAGTCGGTCCTCGGGCCCATCAGGAAGAAGGCGGTGAGTTCCACGGTCACGTTCAGCGGCCAGTGGAGCAGGAAGGCCGGCCAGAAACTGCGGGCGCGCAGGCAGCCCACGCCGAGGAGCAGCGCGCCGAGGAGCGACGAGACCATCTCCAGCTCGGGCTTGCTGTGGTGCGCGGCGAAGTACAGGAAGCTGGTGATCCACACCGCCGCGCGGGGCCCGTGGGTGCGCGCGAGGGCAAACAGCGCGAGCCCGTGCCAGAAGAACTCCTCCACCAGCAGGTAGAGGCCGCGCCCCGCCTGGACCACGAAGAGGGAGCCGAGCTCGCGCCGTGCATCGCGATCTGCCGGGTAGTATTCCTGTAGTTGCGGGATGCTGAGCACGGCGAGGACGCCGAAGCCCACCACCACGGCGAGAAGAGCGCCCACTCGCGGGCACCACCAGCGCCAGTCGCCCCGGCCGATGCCGTGGGCCTCGGCGTCGAAGCCGCCGGTGATGGCCGCCCCCACGGCGAGCAGCGAGGCGGCCAGCGCCGGGTAGAGCACGAGATCCGGGCTCTCCAGCGCCCAGCCGCGGGGCAGGCCCAGCACCGAGCCCCGCAGGTAGGGGGCGGCGGCCACCGCCATCGCGATCACGGCCAGCACCCGCGCCGGGAGGCGGAGGCGGGTGGGCGCGAGGAGCACGAAGCCGGCGAGACCCATCGCGAGGAAGACGGCGCAGTAGGCGACCGGTCGCAACTTCTCGAGCCGTGGCAAGAGGCGCTGGTCGACGAGCCAGCACGCGGCGATCACCCAGATGGGGCCGAGCCCAGGGAGGTGCTCGGCCACGCGCAGGTCGGCAATCAGGGCGCGAAGTCGTTGCAAGCCGGCGACCTATCCGGTGCGAGGCGCGCGCCCGCGCGCTAATCGGCCGCGGGAGTCGCCATGCCGCGGTCCATTCTCTCGCTGGCCAACCTGGGCAATGCCGAGCTCGCCGACCTCGAGCTCCGCGCCTCGATGAGCGCGGTGGGGGCACGCTTCTCCGGGGAAGCGAGGGGCGCCTTGGCGCTCTTGTCGGCGGCGCCCCGGCCCTACGCGCGGCTCGCGGTCGAGGCGGCCGCCTCGCGCATGGGCCTGCGCACG
>VGRQ01000119.1 GCA_016875315.1 Deltaproteobacteria bacterium
CGAAACCAAGCAAGAAACGGAGTCAATCATGGCCGCCAAGGACATCCAGTTCCGCGAGACCGCCCGTGTGGAGATCCTCCGCGGGGTCGACGCGCTCGCCAACACCGTCAAGGTCACCCTCGGGCCCAAGGGACGCAACGTCGTCATCGAGAAGAGCTTCGGCGCTCCGATCGTCACCAAGGACGGCGTCACCGTCGCCAAGGAGATCGAGCTCCCCAGCAAGCTCCAGAACATGGGCGCCCAGATGGTCAAGGAGGTCGCCTCCAAGACCAACGACGTGGCCGGCGACGGCACCACCACCGCCACCGTGCTGGCGCAGGCGATCTACCGCTCGGGCAGCAAGCTCGTGGCGGCCGGCGCCAACCCCATGGACGTGAAGAAGGGCATCGACAAGGCCGTGGCCGCCGTGACGGCGAGCCTCAAGGAGCTGAGCCGCCCGATCAAGGACAACAACGAGATCGCGCAGGTCGCCACGCTCTCCGCCAACGGCGACACCGAGGTGGGCCAGATCCTCGCCGAGGCCATGGGCAAGATCGGCAAGGACGGCGTGATCACCGTCGAGGAAGCGAAGAGCGCGAAGACTGAGCTCGACATCGTCAAGGGCATGCAGTTCGACCGCGGCTACCTCTCGGCCTACATGGTCACCAACCCCGACCGCATGGAGGCCGTCCTGGAAGACGCCTACGTGCTCATCCACGAGAAGAAGATCTCCTCGATGAAGGACCTGCTCCCCCTGCTGGAGCTGGTCCACGAGGCGGGCAAGCCGCTGATCATCATCGCGGAAGACATCGAGGGCGACGCGCTCGCCACGCTGGTGGTGAACAAGCTGCGCGGCTCGATGAACGTGGTGGCCGTGAAGGCTCCCGGCTTCGGCGACCGTCGTAAGGCCATGCTCGAGGACATCGCCATCCTCACCGGCGGCCGCGCCATCATGGAAGACCTCGGTCTCAAGCTCGACGGCGTTTCCATGGGCGACCTCGGCCGCGCCAAGCGCATCGAGGTTTCCAAGGAGTTCACCACCATCATCGAGGGCGCCGGTGCCGCCGAGGCCATCAAGGGCCGCGTGAAGCAGATCCGCGCGCAGATCGAGGAAACCACCTCGAGCTACGACAAGGAGAAGCTCCAGGAGCGCCTGGCCAAGCTCGTGGGCGGCGTGGCCGTCATCCACGTGGGCGCGGCCACCGAGGTGGAGATGAAGGAGAAGAAGGCCCGGGTGGAAGACGCGCTCAACGCCACGCGCGCGGCGGTCGACGAGGGCATCGTCCCCGGCGGCGGCACCGCCTTCGTGCGTTGCCTCCCCGCGCTCGACAACCTCGCCGGCCTCACCGGCGACGAGCACTTCGGCGTGGAGATCATCCGCGACGCCATCCAGGAGCCCCTGCGCGCCATCAGCAACAACGCCGGTGTCGACGGCCAGATCGTGGTCCACAAGGTCCGCGAGGGCACGGGGGCCTTCGGCTTCGACGCGCAGACGGAAACCTACGGCGACCTGCTCGACAAGGGCATCATCGACCCCACCAAGGTCGTGCGCTGCGGGCTCCAGAACGCGGCCTCCGTCGCGGGCATGCTGCTCACCACCGAGGCGGTGATCGCCCAGAAGCCGGAGAAGAAGAAGGCCGGCGGCGGTGGCGGCGGCGGTGGCATGGGCGGCGGCATGGGTGGAATGGGCGGTATGGGCGGTATGGGCGACATGGACTTCTAGCGTTGACGACAGCCGCAGAGCGGCCGTCGTCAACGCTGGCCCACCGCTGACATCGCCCGGCTCCGCCTCGCGACGTCAGCGAATGGCCCGATCTCCGGACACTTCAGGACCCCTGGACGCCAACGCCCAGGGGTCCTTTCGCGTCGGAGATCGCCCAGTGGATCCTGCGCTTGGCGGGGGTTGTCTCGCCTCTGCGGCGGCGGGGAGATCCTCCCCCGGGCCGGAGGCCTCGCCCCGGCGGCCCGCGCCTGTGCCGGAGGCTTCGCCCCGGCGGCGAACTGGCCCCCTCGTGAGATACGAGGGGGCGATGCCCGTCCACGCGCGCCTCGATGGCGGAATCGCCATCCTGACCCTGAGCCAGCCCGCCCGCCGGAACGCCCTCGACGGCGCGGCCTTCGCCCAGCTCCGTGACGCGGCGCGAGGGCTCCCCGACGTGCGGGCGGTGGTCGTTACCGGCGAGGGATCGGACTTCTCCTCGGGCCTCGATCTCTCCGCCGACAACGCGCTGCTCCGCGAGATCGCCCCGGCGATCGAGTCGGGTGACGACGGCGTGGCCAGGCGCGTGATCAGCCACCTCAAGGACTGCGTCGCGGCGCTCGCCGAGTTGGAGGTCCCCACCTTCGCGGCCATCGAGGGCGCCTGCGTTGGCGGGGGGCTCGAGATCGCGCTCGCTTGCGACGTACGCATCGCGGCGCGCTCAGCCGCGCTCTCGCTCCCCGAGGTGCGCATGGGCATGATCCCCGACGTGGGCGGCTGCACCCGGCTCGCGCGCTTGCTCGGTCCCGGCCGCGCTGCCGACCTGATCTGCACCGCTCGCCGGGTAGGCGGCGAGGAGGCCTTCGGCCTCGGGCTGGTGGAGCGCCTGTGCGACACCGGGCAGGCGCTACCCACGGCCCTGGCCGCCGCCCGCGCCGTGTGCGAGAACGGACCCCAGGCGGTGCGACTGGCGCTGGCAGCGGTGCGCGTGTCGGCCGACCTTGGGCTCGACGAGGCCCTCTCCGTCGAGACCAACCACGGCGCGCTGGCGCTCACCAGCGGCGAGGCGGTCGAGGGGATCCGCGCCTTCCGCGAGCGACGCGCGCCGCGGTGGTGAATAAGCCCCCCGGCCCGAGCTCCCCCGTGGCCGTGTCCCCTCCCCCGCGCTTCTTCTCCCGCGCCCAGGCGCCCGCGATCGCGGCCGCGCTCTTCTCGGGCCTGGTGCTCAAGCTGGTGTCGCCGCCGTACGGCCTGGCGTTCATCCACTGGCTCACCTTCGTCCCCCTCTTCGTCGTCGTGGCCAGCGACGACCGGAAGCGCAACTTCAAGCTTGGTTACCTGTCCGGCTTCTTCGCCGTGTGGACCCTGTTCTTCTGGCTCGCCCAGACCATCGACCTGTTCAGCAACATCCCCCTCGCGCTCGCCGCCCTGATCATCGCGCTCTTCGCCGCCGTGTGGGGCCTGCCCTACGGGCTCCTGGCGATGGCCATCCACCCCTTGCGCCGTCGCTTCGGCGCGTGGTGGGTGCTCCTGTACCCCTGCGTCTGGGTGGCGGGCGAGTTCCTACAACCCGCCTTGTTCCCCTACTACCAGGGCGTGGGACAGTACCGCACGCCCTACACCTGGCAGCTGGCGTCGGTGATCGGCGCGATGGGCGTGTCCTGGCTGGTGATCGCCACCAACGCCGCCGTCGCCGAGCTGGCGCTGTCGCGAGGAGCGAGGCGCTCGCTGCTCCCCTTCGGCATCGTTCTCGTCTTGTTCCTCGGCAACCTCGGCTTCGGCTACCAGCGCTTCCACGCCATCGAGGCCGCTCTCGCCGGCGCGCCCAGCGCGCGCGTGAGCATCCTGCAGCAGGGCGTCACCATGGTGCAGCGCATCCAGGACCGCGGCTCCGAGGTGTTCAAGACGTGGATGGATCTCACCGGCAAGGTCGTCGACGACAAGCCCGACCTGGTGGTGTGGCCCGAGGGCTCCATCTACTACAACCCCACCGACAAGCGCGTGCAGCCCGTCTTCGAGAAGATGACGAGCGACTACGGGTTCGCCTTCCTCGTGGGCGGCGGCACCCGCGAGGCCGACCCCGACGACCCCAGCAAGCGCGCAAGCTGGAACTCCGCCTACTTGTTCGGTCGCGACGGGAAGATCGCGGGTCGCTACGACAAGATGGTGCCGATGCCCTTCGGCGAGTACCTACCCTGGCCCTTCAGCTACCTCGACCGCTGGATCGAGGGCGTGGGCCATTTCCGAGCGGGGACGATCCCGACGGTCTTCGACACCGGCAAGTTCACCTTCACCACGCCCATTTGCTACGAGGCCATCCTCGAGAAGCAGATGCGCGTGCTGTCGGAGGCGGATGCCTACGTCAACATCACCAACGACGGGTGGTTCGGCGACACCTCCGCCCCCCACCAGCACGCCATGCTCTCGGCGGCGCTGGCGATGGAGATGGGACGACCGATGCTGCGGATCGCCTACACGGGCATCTCCATGGTGGTGGAGCCCCACGGCGTCATCAAGCACGAGACGCGGCCATACACCGAGGTGGCCGAGGTCGTGGAGCTTCGACTTGGCAAGTTCGACACGCCCTACCGGAGCTGGGGGCGATACTTCCCCTGGGCCTGCGCGCTGGTGGCGGTAGCCGCCCTGGCGCTCACGCGGCAGCGCGCTGTCACACCCGCGCCTCCCGCGGCGTAGTTCGAGGCGGAGAACGGGTGCAGAACCCGCCTACCGACGAGGACCTGATGGACGCGGTTCGTGACGGCAGCGAGGACGCCTACGGTGCGCTGTTCGAGCGTTACCGCGCGCCGCTGTACGGCTTCTCGATGCGCATGACGCGCCACCGGGAAACCGCCGACGACGTGTTCCAGGAAACCTTCCTGCGCGTGTACCGCGCCCGCTCCACCTGGTCGCATCAAGACGGCAGCTTCCGCTCCTGGCTCTTCCGCATCGCGGTCAACACCATCCGCGACCGCGCCCGCGCCGCCGCCCGGCGCCCCGAGGTGCTCGGCGACGACTGGGAGCCCGCTTACCAGGGCGCGCCCGACGACCGCATCGCGCTGGAGCGGGCGCTCGCCGCCCTGCCCGACAACCTCCGGGATGCCTTCTTGCTCGGCGCCGTGGCCGGCCTCGATCACAACGAGGTGGCCGGCGCCCTCGGCGTGTCGCCCGACAACGCCCGCGCCCGCATCTCGCGCGCGCGCAGCCGCCTCCGCGAGCTCCTGGAGGAGTCGTGACCGACGAGGTCTTCGACGCCCAGTTCCGGCGCCTCCACGCGCCCGAGCCGCCGGCCCCGCTGGTCTCGCGCACCCTCGCCGCATACCGCGCCCAGCGACGTCGCGACGCGTTCCGTATTCGCGGCCTGGCCGTCGCCGGGATGATCGGCATGACCGCGATGGCGATGCTGGTGGTGCGCGAGGGCGAGGCCACCGGCAACCCCGCCGACATGGTCGAGCGCGGCGCCGGGCCGGTCCTTCCCGCGGTGGATCTCAAGGTGGCGGTGGTGAGCCCCACCGGCGAGGTGGCGCGCTTCGCCCCGGGCGAGGCCTATACTGCCGGGACCACCCTCCGGTTCCGCGTGAGCAGCAGCGCCCCGACCGCCCTCACTTTGCGTCGCGACGAGATCGTGATCTGGAACGGCGCGGTGGGCGCCGGCGAGGCCGATCTCCCGGTGGGCTACACGCTGGAGGCCGGCGAGGCGGCGGCGGTGTTCAGCCTCGACGGCGGCGCCGAGACCCTCCGTTTCCCCGTGCGGGCGGTGCGGCCATGATGGCGCTCTTGTTTGCCTTGCAGGCCGAGGCCGGCGTGGTGGCCACCACCGCCAGCCCCGAGCTGGAGGCCGCGTACCGACCGCGCCGGGTGGCGGTGCTCGTGGGCGTCCAGGACTACGACGATCCCGCGCTGAAAGGCCTGAAGTTCCCCGAGAAGGACGCGCGCGATCTCGGCGCCGTGCTCAGCTCGGCCGACGTGGGGGGCTTCGACCGGGTGTTCGTGATTGCCGGCCACGAGGCCACCACGCGGGAGGGGCTGCTCCGCTCGCTCGGCGTCGTCACCGCCGACCTGCAGCGCGACGACACCTTCGTGCTCTACCTCTCCGGCCACGGCACGCTCACCCTCGACCCGATCGAGGGCAGCCAGCTCTGGTTCCTCCCTTCCGACGGGCGCCTCGACCGTCCCGAGGCGTCCGGTCTCGCCGTTCGCGAGATCGAGGCGCTCGTCCACGAACTCCCCGCGCGTCGCCGCGTGCTCATCCTCGATACCTGCCACAACGGGCGCACCGGGAGTCGTTCCGCCGTCTCCGGGCCCACGCAGCAGCTGTTGTCGGGCTTTCGCGGCGAGGTGCCGGCCCCCCGCGACGTCCGCGACATCTCGGAGTCCGAGGCGCGGCTCTACGCCGCCCAGTACTGGCAGCCGGCGATGGAAGACCCCGCCCTCGAGAACGGTGTCTACACCCACTTCCTCATCGACGCGCTCACCGAGTCGCGCGGCAGCGCCGACCTCGATGAAGACGGCCTGGTCGACGTGGCCGAGGCCCACCAGCACGCCCGCGACCGCACGATGGCGTGGACCGGCGGCCTCCAGGTGCCCCGCGCCGAGTACCGGATCGTGGGCCGCGAGGAGATCTTCCTCGCCGGTGCCGACTCGCTCCGCGACGCCGCCGAGCGCGCGCTGATCGCGGCCTGCGACGCGATCCTCGCCCGCGCGCGGCTCTTCGTGAACGGCACGCCCCGCGGCGAGCTGCCCGGCCTGTACGCGATCGACCCCGGCGTGGCGACGATCGAGGTGCAGACGGAGGACGGTCGCACCCTGCTCCGCGACCGCGTGCGCGTGGAGGCCGGCGAAACCCTCCCCCTCGAAGACCTCGTGGCGCGCAAGGCCACCACGCTCGCCGTGCTCGGCGGGGTGGCGGTGAGCGGAGGCAACGACGCGCTCTTCCCCGTCGCGAGCAGCGCCCGGCTGGTGCTCGCCAACCCGGTGCGCCTCGCCGGCCCCTGGCGCAGCGATCTCCACGTGGGCGCCTCGCTTGCCGACGGCACCAACCCCGTCGACGGCGTGCCGCAGACCACCGGCGACCTCGTGCTCGGCGCCACCGCCGGCCCGAGCTTCGGCCCCGGCTGGGCGGGAGCCTTCGCCGACCTGCACCTGCCCTACCGGTGGAGCGGCTACGAGCGGCAGTCCACGCCCGGCGCCGCCGCGGGCCTCGCCCTCGGGGTCGACCTGCCCGTCGGCGGCAGCTTCGTCGCCACCCGGCTGGAAGGCTGGGCCGGCGGCTACCAGTGGAACCAGGCCTGGACCGAGGCCTATGGCGGCACCCTCAGCGTGGGCTTCGGCGCGCCACTCGCGCAGACACGAGGGCCCTCGCCGCGGTAGCATGGGCGCGTGCTGCTCGCGCTCGCCGCGTGTGCCCCGCTGCGTGACTGGCCGGTCGAGGACGACCCGGTCGGCACGCCCGAGTCTCGCGTGGCCGTCACCCCACTGGGCCTCGACTTCGGGCAAGTCTCCGTCAACAACCTAGGCGAGAGCACGCTCTCCTTCACCGTTCAGAACCTCGGCGACGACGTGGTCACGGTTTCAGGTCACGACGAACCCATCGGCGACGAGGGCTTCGAGGTGCTCGCCGAGCCCTTCTTCAGCCTCGGCGTGGGCGAGGCGGCCGACGTCCAGGTGCGCTTCGCCCCGGCCACCGAGTCCACCGCCTACGCCCAGCTTCGCGTCGATCCCGGGGGCGAGCTGGTGGAGCTGAGCGGCGCCGGCCTCGCGCCGGTGCTCGCGCTCGAGGCCATCGACGTGCCGGCCACCGTGGTCGGGTGCAGCGGCGGCGCGACCGTCACCCTGCGAAACGAGGGGAGCGAGACACTCACCATCGAGGAGATGTCCCTCGAGGGCAGCGACTACCTGGTCACCGGGTGGAGCGCCGACGTGGCGCCGGGCGACACCGAGAACGTGGAGCTCAGCTTCACTCCCGGCGGCGGCGGCGACCGGGGCGCCGTGCTCACCGTTCGCAGCAACGACCCGCTCTGGCCCGAGTTCCCCGTCACCCTGGAGGGCCTTGGCTACGAGGGCGAGCGGGTGGAGGAGGGCTTCGCCTACCGCCCCACGCAGCCCACCGACGTGCTCTTCGTGCTGGAGCCCGGGGCCACCGACGGCGACGCGCGCCTCGCCCCGGGGCTCGAGGCCTACGTCGATACCCTCTCCGCCACCAACGTGGACTTCCAGTTGACGGCGCTCGGCACCGCCGACGCCTGCCCCGTCGACGAGCCCGCCTACGCCACCACCAGCGACACCGATCTCGGCACCCTCCGCGTGCTCGACCGCGCCTTCGACGACGCGGCCGGCGCCTGGGACGGCAACCTGCTGGGGCTGGCGCTGGCGGCGATGGAGGAGACCCTCGACGGCGGCTGCCTCGACGGCTTCCGCCGCGCCGGGGCCGACCTCGACCTCGTGATCGTCGCGGAGCAGGCTCCCACTCGCGACGTGGAGCTCGCCGCCGCCGATCTCGCCGCGCTGGTCGACGACCCGGGCGCGCTCCGCGTGTCGGCGCTGGTCCCCCGTGGCGGAGCTTGCACCGCCAGCGCCGAGGCCTACGCGGAGCTGGCACAGGCCTACGGCGGCGCCGTGGGCGACCTCTGCGACGCCGACTGGACCGACGTCTTCGAGGCTTTCGCCACGCTCCCGGCCATCGAGGCGGCGGTCACCTACACGCTCGCGGAGTGGCCCGTCCCCGAGACCATCGAGGTGAGGGTCGACGGCGCCAACTACACGGGCTGGAGCTACGACGAGCGCGCGAACAGCCTCGTCTTCGTCACCGAGTCGGCGCCCACGCTCGGCGCCGAGGTGACGATCACCTACCTGTCCGCGGTGGCCTGCGAGTAGACAACCTGGAGGCAGGGCCGGCTAGGATCTTTCCTTCTTCCCCTGCAACCGCACCACGTCCTGGTAGCGATCGAGCGCGCGACCACACAGCGCGAGCACGCCGTCGTCGCCGCCGAGTTCGCGTCCCATCACGCGCTCGGCCGCCTCGTCGATGGTCGCGATGGGCCACACGTGGAACTGGCCGCGGGCGCAGGCCTCCACCACCTCGTCCTCGAGGCAGAGGTCGGGCACGTTGGTGGCGGGGATGCACACGCCCTGCTCGCCGGTGAGGCCCTGGAGCTTGCACGTGGCGTAGAAGCCCTCGATCTTCTCGTTGATGCCTCCGACCGACTGGATCTCGCCCAGCTGGTTGACCGAGCCGGTGACCGCGACCCCCTGGTCGATGCCCAGGCCTGACAGCGCCGACATGAGCGCGAGCAACTCGGTGACGGTGGCCGAGTCGCCGTCCACGCGCCCGTAGCTCTGCTCGAAGCACACCGTGGCGGTGACCGCGAGGGTGCGGGTCTGGCCGAGCTTGTCGCGGAGCCAGCCGGTGAGGATCTGCACGCCCTTGTCGTGGCTCTTGCCGGAGAGCCCCACCTCGCGCTCCACGCTCGCGATGCCGGCGCGACCGGCGCCGACGGTCGCAGTGATCCGCATCGGGCGCCCGAAGTCGTGACCGCCCACGTGGTAGACCACGAGCGCGTTGATGAGCCCGGCCACGCGGCCGCTGGTCTGCACCCGCACGACGCCGCACTCGATGAGCTCCAGCGTGCGCCGCTCGGCGAGACCGTCGCGCAGCCGGCGTGCGCGGAGGGCGGCCCAGACGTGCCGCCCGTGTACCAGCGCGTCGCCCGACTCGCAGGCGGCCTCGCGCAGGAGGTCGGACAGCACGCT
Source organism: Deltaproteobacteria bacterium (assembly GCA_016875315.1). Classification (GTDB taxonomy): domain Bacteria; phylum Myxococcota_A; class UBA796; order UBA796; family SXON01; genus SXON01. Next base: position 9,425 of record VGRQ01000119.1, read on the forward strand.
CATCTGCGTGGAGATGCGCCCGCCCCGGCCACCGCTGCGCACCATCCAGCGAATGCAGTCGCCCACGGCGCTCCGCGTGAAGTGCGGGAGCCCCTCGTTCTGCACCACGCGCGCGCAGAAGGCGGCGTAGGCCTCGAGCACCGCCGAGGTCACCGGAGCATCTTCCTCGAACTCCGCCTTGATCTTGAACAGGTTCCGGAACTCGGGGTCGCCGTAGTACATCGCCGCGTACACGCCCACGTCGCCCGCGAGCACCACTTTCACGTCGACCGGGAGGGGATCGGGCCTCAGCACCGCCGGGCCCCCGCCGGGGCCCTCGGGGTTGCTGACGTCGAGCTCGTCGCTCACCAGCGCGCGCTTGAGCACCTTCCACACGCCGGGCTCCTGCAAGAGGTCGGCGGCGTTGATCACCAGCCAGCCGCCGCTGGCGTCGACCAGCGCCCCCGCGCGGATGCTGCGGTGATCGTAGGCGCCGGGCTCGCCCTCGAGGCCGCCGAGCAGCTGCGACCAGGTGGGGTTGGTCACCTTGACGATCGCGGCCCTCTTCTTCTTCTCGCCCACGTGTACGAGGTTCACGGTGAAGGCCGCGAACAGGGAGTCGTGGTCGGGCTCCTCGGTGTCGAACCACTCGGGGCACTCCACCAGCTCTTCCATCAGCTCCGCCAGCCAGCCGCGCGCGGGCGCGAAGCGGCGGGCAAGATCGCGGAAGGTGGGCGCCACGCCCTCGCCGATGGCCTTGGCCTCGGTCATCGACACTGCTTTCAGCGTCTCGATCATCGTCTGTCGCGACACGTCGATCAGCTTGGCCAGCTCGGCGTCGAGCGCGTCGAAGCCGGCCAGGATCTCGGCGACCGGCTTGTCGAAGTGCGCCTCGCCGTGCTCGGCGAGCACCTGCACCTCGGGACGGCTGAGCACCTGGGGCTCCACCTCCTCGTCGTCGCTCTCGTCCTCGAGGTCGGTCTCGCTCGGCACGCGGTAGAGCGGCATCGGCCCGGACTGCCCGCCTTCCTCGTCGCCGAGCGCGCCGATCACGAAGCCGAGCGCCTGCGCGTGCGTCTCCAGGCGGGCCATCGCCTTGTGCTGCTCGACCTCGGCCGCCTGCCGCTTGCCCTCGCGCACCCGGCGCACCTCGTCGCGATTCAGCAGCGCCGGCACCTCCTCCAGGAGCATCGTGGCCACGCGCAAGAGTTCCTTGCGGAAGGCAAGGCCGCGGCCCGGCGGGAAGACCAGCAGCTTGGGCCGGGCGGGGTCGAGGAAGTTCTTCACGTAGACGTAGTCGTGCGCGCTCCGGCGGGGCGGCTCGAGCTCCCGGAGGATGCGCTCGATGCTCCCGAGGCGGCCCGCCGCGCGGGGACCGGCGACGAAGACGTTGAAACCGGGACCCTTGATGGAGACGGCGCGGCGGATCGCGGAGAGCGCCTGGTCTTGCCCGATGAAGCTACTCAGCGGGTGGACGGTGGCGGTGGTGGCGAAGGGCAGCGCGCCGTCGGGGAGCCGCCAGGAGAGGCGGTCGGCAGGCAATGGACGGGCGGGCATGGTCCTGGGCTATGTAACGGCCATGCTCCCGGTGCTGCACCAGGACCGTCACCTCGTCGTCATCGACAAGCCCCCGGGCTTGCCAGTCATCCCCGGTCGCGACCGGGGCGACAGCGTCGTGACGCAGACAGGACTTCTCGTCGTCCATCGTCTCGACGAGGGCACGAGCGGCGTGCTGATCATGGCGCGGACGGCGGCGGGACAGCGCATCTTGTCGCGCGCCTTCGAGTCACGACAGGTGACGAAGGGCTATCTCGCCGTGAGCACGGGG
>VGRQ01000120.1 GCA_016875315.1 Deltaproteobacteria bacterium
GATCACCCGGCGGGTGGCCGAGAAGGGCGTGCCCGACTGGCTCCAGCGCCGCGCCCCCGACGAGGAGAAGCTCGGCGCCGTGGCGCCCGATCGCCGCTACGGCCCCGAGCGCGATGCGCGGCAGGTGTTCGACCGCCTCGCCGGCTGCTGGACCTACTGGGGCTGGAAGGACGGCCTGTTCACCAACGAGGACGACGCCCGCGCCTTCTACGACGAGCTGCGCTTCATGCTCGCCGCCCAGATGTGCGCGCCGAACTCGCCGCAGTGGTTCAACACCGGCCTGCACTGGGCCTACGGCATCGATGGCCCCGCGCAGGGGCACTACTTCGTCGACGACAAGACCGGGAAGCTCGTGGCCTCGCAGAGCAGCTACGAGCGGCCGCAGCCGCACGCGTGCTTCATCCAGTCGGTGAGCGACGACCTCGTCAACGACGGCGGGATCATGGACTTGTGGACGCGCGAGGCCCGCCTCTTCAAGTACGGTTCGGGGACGGGCACCAACTTCTCGAAGTTGCGCGCCGAAGGCGAGAAGTTGTCGGGTGGCGGTCGGAGCTCGGGGCTGATGAGCTTCCTCCGCATCGGCGACCGGGCGGCGGGCGCCATCAAGTCGGGTGGCACCACCCGCCGCGCGGCGAAGATGGTCTGCCTCGACCTCGATCACCCCGACATCGAGAGCTTCGTGAACTGGAAGGTGATCGAGGAACAGAAGGTGGCGGCGCTCGTCACCGGCTCGCGCACCAACCAGCGCCACCTCAACAGCATCATGGCGGCCACGCGGCCGGTCGAGGGCCTCGCGGGCGACGGCCGCTTCGACCCGAAGGTCAACGTGGCGCTGCGCAAGGCGATGCGCGCCGCGCGCGCCGAGGGCGTGTCGGACAACCTGATCGTGCGTTGCGTGCAGTACGCGCGCCAGGGCTTCACCGCCATCTCCTTCCGCACCTACGACACCGACTGGGACGGCGAGGGCTACGCCACGGTCGCGGGGCAGAACAGCAACAACTCCGTGCGGATCCCCAACAACTTCATGGACGCGATGTTGCGCGACGAGGAGTGGAAGCTCCAGAGCCGCACCACCGGCAAGGTCACGCGCGTGCTCCGCGCTGGCGAGCTGTGGGACAGCATCGCCGTGGCGGCGTGGTCGTGCGCCGACCCGGGCGTGCAGTTCGACACCACCATCAACGAGTGGCACACCTGTCCGGAAGATGGGCGAATCAATGCGAGTAATCCGTGCTCGGAGTACCTCTTTCTGGACGACACGGCCTGCAACCTCGCGTCCCTGAATCTCATGCGGTTCCACGACTCAGAGACCGGCCAGTTCGACATCCCCGGGTACGTGCATGCCATCCAACTCTGGTCGATCGTCCTCGAGATCAGCGTGGGGATGGCGCAGTACCCGTCGCCCCGGATCGCCGATCTCTCCTACAAGTTCCGCACCACCGGCCTCGGCTACGCCAACCTGGGCGCGCTGTTGATGGTGATGGGCATTCCCTACGACAGCCCGGAGGGCCGCGCCGTGTGCGGGGCGCTCAGCGCCATCCTCACCGGCGAGAGCTACGCGGAGTCGGCGCGCATCGCGGCGGAGAAGGGAGCCTTCCCAGGGTACAAGAAGAACAAGCAGGCGATGCTGCGGGTGATTCGCAACCACCGGCGCGCCGCCTACAACGTGCCGGCGACCGACTACGAGGGGCTCACCATCAAGCCGGTTGGGCTGGTGGCCGACAAGTGCCCGGCCGACCTGCTCGCCGCCGCCCGCAAGGCATGGGACGACGCCTACGACCTCGGCGAGGCCCACGGCTATCGCAACGCGCAGGTGTCGGTCATCGCGCCCACGGGGACCATCGGCCTGGTGATGGACTGCGACACCACCGGCGTGGAGCCCGACTTCGCCCTGGTGAAGTTCAAGAAGCTGGCCGGCGGCGGCTACTTCAAGATCGCCAACGAGTCGGTGCCACCGGCGCTGCGCAAGCTCGGCTACACCGAGCCGCAGGTGAAGGCGATCGTCGACTACGCCTGCGGGCGCTGCACGCTCAAGGGCGCGCCCGGCATCAACCACGAGTCGCTCCGCGCCAAGGGCTTCGACGACGTGGGCATCGAGAAGATCGAGGCGGCGCTACGCGGCGCCTTCGACATCAAGTTCGTGTTCAACAAGTTCACCCTCGGGGCAGGCTTCTGTCGCGACGTGCTCGGGATCGACCCCGACGCGCCCGACCTGCTGGCGGCGCTCGGCTTCAGCAAGGCCCAGGTCGAGGCCGCCAACGTGTACGCCTGCGGCACGATGACCATCGAGGGTGCGCCGGGCCTGAAGGCGGCGCACCTCGCGGTGTTCGACTGCGCCAACCGCTGCGGCCGCACCGGCACGCGCTTCATCAGCGCCGAGGCCCACATCCGCATGATGGCCGCCTGCCAGCCCTTCATCTCGGGCGCGATCAGCAAGACCATCAACATGCCGAACGACGCCACGGTGGCCGACGTGAAGAACGCCTACCTGCTCTCCTGGCGCCTCGGCATCAAGGCCAACGCCCTGTATCGCGACGGGTCGAAGCTCTCGCAGCCCCTGTCGAGCCTCTTCGCCGACGACGTGCTGTCGGCGCTCGACCTGGCCGACGACGCCGAGGAAGTGCCGCTCGCCGCCCAGCCCGCCGCCGTGCAGGCGGCACAAGTGGCCGAGAAGCTCGTCATTCGCTACCTCGCCAAGCGTCGCCGCCTCCCGGACCGCCGCCGCGGCTACACCCAGAAGGCGATCGTCGGCGGGCACAAGGTGTTCCTGCGCACCGGCGAGTACGAAGACGGCACCATCGGCGAGATCTTCGTCGACATGCACAAGGAGGGCGCCGCCTTCCGCTCGCTGATGAACAGCTTCGCCATCGCCGTGTCGATCGGCTTGCAACACGGCGTGCCGCTGGAGCGCTTCGTCGACCAGTTCGTCTTTTCCCGCTTCGAGCCCAACGGCCCGGTGCGCGGCCACGATCGCATCAAGATGGCCACGTCGATCATCGACTACATCTTCCGCGACCTGGCCGTGAACTACCTCGGCCGCAACGACCTCGCGCACGTGGAAGAGGATCACCTGCGTCACGACGCGCTCCACAAGACCGGCGAGGAAACCCGCTGGAGCGAGGAGGAGGAGATCGCGGTGCGCCCGGTGATGCTGAGCGACACTGCCGTCGACGTCGACGCCGCGCCGCCCACCCTCCCCGCTGCGGTCGTGTCCCCGGCGCCGTCGCCGGCGCCGTCGAGTCACGTCAGCGCCTCGGCCGCGCCGGTGAAGGCGGGCGCCGGCAAGATCAAGCTCCAGCTCATCAAGGACGCCAAGGCCCGCGGCTACGAGGGCGACGCCTGTCCCGAGTGCGGTGCGCTCACGATGGTTCGCAACGGCGCGTGCTTGAAGTGCGTGAGTTGCGGGAGCACCAGCGGTTGTAGCTGAGGAGGCGCTCGCGCCCCCCGGCCACCTGGGCGGAATCCCCCTGTCGCGGGGGGCCTGGGCGACCGATAGGAGCGTGATCGTGGTGGCGCGGATCATGACGCTGGTGGAGCCGCCCGCGGGGATCGTGGATCCGCGCGAGCGTCGATCCGTGGCGCTGTTGCTGCGCTTGCTCGCCCTCGTCCTCCTCCCGCTGGGCGGCGCCGCCGTGGTGGTCCAGGCGCTCCTGGTGGAGGGCTTCGCCGGCACGTTCTGGCCGGTACTCGGCGTGCTGGTGGGCATGACCGGTGCCCTGCTTCTCGCCCGCGCTGGGCGCTGGCGCGAGGGCGTGGGCATCACCGTGGGCCTCGCGCTGATCGGGCCCTACCTGGCGATCGTCAGCAACGCCCAGGAGATCTTCGCCTACGGCTACCTGCTGGTGAGCACGCTGGTCGCCGGGATCTTCCTCGGCGAGCGCGCCGCACTCGCGGTGGGGGCACTCCACGTGCTGGTGTTGTCGCTGGCGCTGCCACCCCTCGGCTACCTGCCCCCGGGCGGCGATCCCGTGGGCGCCGCGATGCTCCACGCCATCCTCACCGCGCTGGTGGTCCTGGCGCTTCGGCACGCGCGCCTGCTGGTGAGCGACGAGCGGCGGGCCCTGGAGGCCAGCGAGCGGCGCTACCGCATGCTGCTCGCCGAGGCGGGTGACGGCATCGTGGTATGCGACGCCGGCGGCACGATCGAGGAAGTCAATCGCCGGGCGTGCCAGGTCATCGGCTACGCGCCGGAGGAGGTGGTGGGGCGGGTGGTGTCTGACTTCTACGCCACGGGCGAGCCGCCGCCCCAGCTCGACCGGTTGCTGGTGGAGGGGCAGCTCGCGAGCCGGCGGCGCATCCGGACGAAGGGCGGGCAGGTGATCGTGCTCGATGCCACGAACACGATGGTGCCCGGGGGCAAGCTGCACGTCAGCTTCCGCGATGTCACCGAGCGCGTGGCCGCCGAGGCTCGGATCGCGCACCTTGCCACCCACGACACCGTCACCAACCTCCCCAACCGCAGCGAGATGGTGTCGCGCCTGGAAGCCGCCGTGCGCGTCGGCAACCCCTTCGCCATCCTGTTCATCGACGTGGACAGCTTCAAGCTGGTCAACGATGGGCTCGGCCACGCGGTGGGCGACCAGATCCTCGTGCAGATCGCGCGGCGGCTCGGCATGCTCGCGGAGCCAGGGACGATCGTCGCCCGCTTCGGCGGCGACGAGTTCGTCATTCTCACCGAGACGCCCGACGAGGAGCGGGCGATGGTGCTGGCCTCCCGGGTGCAGACTGCGATTCGCGCGCCCTTCGCGCTGGAGGGCGCCGATCACCACGCCAGCGCCAGCGTGGGGCTGGCGCTGTTCCCTCGCGACGGCAACGACGTGTCCACTCTGCTCCGCAACGCCGACGCCGCGATGTACCGGGCGAAGGACTCGGGTCGGAACACCATCGTGGTGTACGCGGCCGACATGAATGCCCGGGCGGCCCGGACGGTCGCGCTGCACAACGAGCTGCGACGCGCCGTCGATCGCGAGGAGTTCGACCTGCACTACCAGCCGCAGGTGTGCGGCCGCACCGGGGCCGTGGTGGCGGTGGAGGCGCTGGTGCGCTGGCGCCACGCGGAGCGGGGCGTGGTGCCGCCGGCGGAGTTCATCCCGGCGCTCGAAGACACGGGCTTGATCGTCGACCTCGGCGCCTGGGTGCTGCGCAGCGCGTGTCGGCAGTGCGCCCGGTGGCGGGCGTCGGGTCACCCGGAGCTGCGAGTGGCCGTCAACGTGTCGCCCCGGCAGATTCGCGCGGCCGGCTTCATCGACACGGTGGCCGCGGCCATCCACGCCGCCGGTCTCCCTGGCTCGGCGGTGGAGGTGGAGATCACCGAGAGCCTCCTCGCCGACCACGCCGCCCAGACTCGCGACACGCTGGCCGCGCTGCACGGTCTCGGCGTGCGCATCGCCATCGACGACTTCGGCACCGGCTACTCCTCCCTCGCCTACCTGCGGCGCTTTCCCGTCTCGGTGCTCAAGGTCGATCGCAGCTTCGTGGGCGAGCTTCCCGGCAGCGCGGAGGACCGGACCATCACCGAGACGATCGTGGCGCTGGCGCGCTCGCTGGGCCTGCACACCGTGGCCGAGGGCGTGGAGACCGACGCGCAGCGCGCGGTCCTGGTGGAGCTTGGGTGCGACACGCTCCAGGGCTACGGCATCTGCCGGCCGGGCGACGCAGGCACCATCGAGGCGTGGCTGGCGCGCTAGGCGAGCCCGATGTTGCTCGACCCGACCGACCTCAGCGACGCCGACCGCGACAAGGCGATGGCCGCGGCCTCGCGGTTGCACGTGGCGGAGATTCGCGACGCCGACAGCGCCGAGTTCCACGACGCCTACGCGCTGCTCGACGGCTTCTTCGGCCCGCTGGGGGAGCTGGAGGACCGGGAGGTGCTCGCGCGCTTCGTGCGGGAGCGGGTGCTGGACTACGGCGGCGACGCAGAGGGGACCTACCACCTCGTGGGCGCCTGGGACGGCGATCGGCTGGTGGGCGTGCGCGACTGCTATGTCGACGTCGATCGCCGCGCGGGCCTGTCGCTGGTGGCGCTCTCGCACTCGCTGGTGGTGCCGGAGTGGCGGCGCTCGGGACTCGCCGCCGTGTTCCGCGCGCTGCCGATGACCCTCGCCCGCGCCGCGCACCGCGAGCGCTACGGCCGTAGTTTCCCCACGATGGTGGCCGCCGAGATGGAGCCGGTGAGCGAGGAGGTGCCGGAGTGTACCGTGCGTCTCGTTGCCTACGGCAAGTCAGGCTTCTCCGTGCTCGATCCCCGCAGGTTCCGCTACTCCCAGCCCGACTTCCGCGCCGGCCCCGGCGCGGCCCACACGGCGATCGCCATGCTCGGCGTGGTGCGCGGCTTCGATCTCCCCGAGGACGCCTGGCCGGTGGAGGTGGCCGAGATCTTCCCCCGCCTCTTCCACGCCTGCCACCGCGGCTACCTCCCCGCCGAGCGGGTAGACCCCTCCGAGAACTTCGCGATTTCTACCTTGCGAAGCTCGGTCGAGCCCGTGCGACTCCTGCCGCTGCCCACCGGTCGCGACACGCTCGATCGGCTGGCGCCGTTCTCGCGCGAGCGCTTGCACGCGCTCTACCCGCCCGGGTTGAGGGGGGGCTCGAGGGTCTCCTAGCCGCCAACGTGTACCATGCACCGGTTCTTCCCCGCGTCCTTGGCGCGGTACAGGGCCCGGTCCCCGGCCTCCAGGAAGGCGTCGGGATGGTGGAAGCAGCCGTCGAGCTCCACCACGCCCACGCTCACCGTGGCGCGGAGCGGGTCCTGGTCGAGCACCATGGGAAACTCGGCCACTGCCGCTCGCAGGCGCTCGCCCACCGCGAGCGCGCCCTCCAGGGGCGTCTCCGGCAGCAAGATGGCGAACTCCTCGCCCCCGAGCCGGGCGCCGAGGTCGCTGAGGCGGAGGTTGTCGCGCACGATGCGGCCGATCTGGCGGATGACGAGGTCGCCCACGCGGTACCCGAAGCGGTCGTTGATCGACTTGAAGTCGTCGGCGTCGGCCAGGAGCAGGGACAGGGGGCGGGTGTAGCGGCGGGCGCGCTCGAACTCGCGGCGAAGGGTGCGGTCGAAGACCTCGCGGTTGGCGAGCGCGGTGAGCGTGTCGGTGGTGGCGCGCTGCACGAGGCGTCGCTGGGCCTCGATCTCCTCGTCGATCCGCAGGGCGTAGCCGAACAGGGTGGAGCCCACGAGCAGCTTGTCGTGCTCCCGCAGCTCCACCTCGCCCTCGATGCGACGGCCGTTCACCCAGGTGCCGTTGGTGCTGCCGAGGTCAGTCGCCACCACCACCGGGTGGTCGCAGCCGATCTGCGGGTTGGTCCAGCGCACGCGGGCGTGTTTGCGCGAGGCCTTGGCGTCGGCGAGCGGCACGTCGCATGTCAAGTCGCGCCCGAAGACGAGCTCCTTCTCGCCGAGGAGCCAGCTCCGGCTGGCCTCTTCCCCCTCCAGCATCGTGAGCACGGGGACGGCGTGGGAGGCGGCGCCCACGAGCATGATCCCGGGGCTGGTGGGGGCGGTGGCGAGCATGGGGACGGCGCTCCGGGCGCGCTATCGGCCGAGCCCGGCGGGACTTGAGGAACTTTTCCAGGGGGATCGCGCCCAGGGGGCGAACCGGTGGGATCGGGATAGGCGCCGCGCCTTTTCCCGGGAGACTGCATGCGTCGCGTCTACAACAACATGATCGAGTGCATCGGCGACACGCCCGCCGTGCGGCTCAACCGGGTGACGGCGGGGATGCCCGGCACGCTCTACGCCAAGGTGGAGTACCTCAACCCCGCCAACAGCGTGAAAGACCGCATGGCGCTCAAGATCATCAACGACCTCGAGGCCAGCGGGCAGCTCAAGCCGGGCGGCACGATCGTCGAGGCCACCAGCGGCAACACCGGGGCCGGGCTCGCGATGGTGGCGGCCATCCGCGGCTACAAGACCATCTTCGTGATGCCCGACAAGCAGTCCGAGGAGAAGCGGGCGGCGCTGCGGGCCTACGGCGCGCGGGTGGTCATCTGCCCCACCGACGTGGAGCCCGACGACCCGCAGTCCTACTACCTCACCGCCAAGCGCCTCGTGGAAGAAACGCCGGGCGCGGCCTACTCCAACCAGTACCACAACCCCAGCAACGCACAGGCCCACTACGAGAGCACCGGTCCCGAGATCTGGAACCAGTTCGACGGCAAGATCGACGTGCTCATCTGCGGCCTCGGCACCGGCGGCACCGTGTCCGGCACGGGCAAGTACCTCAAGGAGAAGAACCCGAAGATCCGCGTGGTGGGCGTGGATCCCGTGGGCTCGCTCTACTTCGACTATTTCCACACCGGCCAGCTCACCAAGCCCTACAGCTACAAGGTGGAGGGCATCGGCGAGGACTTCCTGCCCTCGGCGATGGACTTCACCTACGTGGACGACGTGGTGCGCGTCAACGACAAGGAGTGCTTCGTCTACACCCGGCGGCTGGTGCGCGAGGAGGCGATCTTCTCGGGTTCATCCTCGGGCGCAGCGGTGGCCGGCGCGGTGAAGTGGATGAAGCAGCACGCCACGAAAGACACGGTGGCGCTGGTGATCCTGCCCGACAGCGGCGCCCGCTACCTGTCGAAGGTCTACAACGACAACTGGATGCGCGAGAACGGCTTCCTCGAGGAAGACCTCGGCCTCGGCCACGTGCGCGAGCTGATGGACAAGAAGGGCCGCGGCCGCGAGCTCATCACCGCCGTGCCCACCCACAAGGTGAGCGAGGTGGTGGGGCTGATGAAGGTCCACGGCGTGTCGCAAGTGCCGATTATCGAAGACGGCAAGGTGGCAGGCATCTTGCACGAGTCGCGACTTCTGGAGCGCGCCCTCGACAGCGCAGGCAGCGCCAGGGGCTCCGGCACCGTGCGCGAGCTGTCGGAAACCAACTACTGCACGGTGGATGAAGACACCGAGGTAGCGGTGCTGGTGGAGCTCTTCAAGCGCGCGAAGGTGGCCTTCGTGATCGACGAGAAGGGCCGTCCCTATGACATCATCACTCGCATCGACCTCATCGACTACATCGGCGGCGTCACCGCCATGGCCCGCGAGCGCGCCTGATGTCCTCTCCCTCCGCCCGCTTCGACACCCTCGCCATCCACGCGGGACAGGCGCCCGACCCCACCACCGGCGCGGTGATGACGCCGATCTACCAGGTGTCCACCTACGCCCAGGAAGGCGTGGGCGGGCACAAGGGCTACGAGTACAGCCGCACCGACAACCCCACGCGCACGGCGCTCCAGGACTGTCTCGCGGCGCTCGAAGGCGGCAAGTTCGGCCTGTGCTTCGCGTCGGGTCTCGCCGCCACCGACGTGATCCTGCGCTCGCTCGTGCGCCCAGGCGACCTCGTGCTCTGCGGCGACGACGTGTACGGGGGAACGTACCGGCTGTTTGACAAGGTGCTGCGCGAGTGGGGGGTACACTTCCAGTACGCCGACTTCTCCAGCAGCGATCCGGCCGCGCTCGTCCCCGAGCGCACGCGGCTGGTGTGGCTGGAAACGCCCACCAACCCGCTCTTGAAGGTGAGCGACATTGCGGCCGTGGCCGCCCGCTGTCGCGAGGTGGACGCGATCCTCGTCGTCGACAACACCTTCGCCACGCCGTATTTCCAGCGCCCGCTCTCGCTCGGCGCCGACATCGTGGTTCACAGCACCACCAAGTACCTCAACGGTCACAGTGACGTGGTGGGCGGCTTCGCGGCGCTCAGCGACACGGCGATCTACGACAAGATGAAGTTCTTGCAGAACGCGGCGGGTGCCGTCCCCGGGCCGATGGACAGCTGGCTCACGCTGCGCGGGGTGAAGACCCTCTCGGTCCGCATGGAGCGGCACCAGAAGAACGCGACCGCCATCGTGGATTACTTGTCGGCCCACCCCGGCGTGGAGCGGGTGTACTACCCGATGCAGTCGCCGGTGGCCCGCCGCCAGATGTCGGGCTTCGGGGGCATGATTTCCTTCGAGCTCAAGGGCGACCTCGACCGTGCCCGGCGCTTCGTGGCGGCCACGCGCATCTTCACGCTGGCCGAGTCGCTCGGCGGCGTGGAGTCGCTGATCGAGACCCCGGCGCTCATGACCCACGCCAGCATCGAGCCCGAGAAGCGCCGGGCCGCCGGGATTGCCGACGGGCTGATTCGGCTCAGCGTGGGGATCGAGGACGTGGACGACCTGGTGGGGGACTTGGAGATGGCTTTCCGGGCTTAGGTCGGCCCCTCGTACTCCACCCCCAGCTGCCGCAACCGCGCCACCAGCGCCGGCAGGTCCGACCGCGCCACCACGCACTCGTCGGCGCCGAGGCCGCGGCGCAGGAGCGGCCCCGCGATGCGGTCGCGACGCAGAGCGCTCGACACGGCGTGGGGCAGGCGCACCAGCACCGCGTCTTCGCCGGTGACGGGATGGAGCCCGGAGCCCGCCAGCACCAGGGTCTCGACGTCGCCGGGGAGGTCGCCGCCGTGGTACTCCCGCAGGCGGTTGAGCAGGGTGGCCGGTGCCGCGTGGCGGCGGAGCTCGGGCTCGTAGGCGTGCGCATCGCCGTCGCGACCCAGATAGCGGCCGACGCGCGCGAGGGTGGCCCGCAGGTCGAGCGGATCCCAGCCGTCGGGGACCACCAGGCGCGAGCCCTGCGAGAAGAAGCGAGCCCGTGGGCGGGTGGTGTAGTCGATCGCCCGCCCGGTGTCGGACGGCACTGCCACGCGCAGCTTGCCCTGCTCGTCTTCCACCACGTCGACGCCGGTGACGATGGTGATGCGGGTGGCGCTGCGCTGCCACTCCCGCACCTGGTCGGCCACGTTGGGCGCGAGGCCGGTGCGAGAGTGCTGCGCGATCCACTCGTGCGTGTCGCGATGCCCTGCCGTGAGCTCGGCACACACGCCCTCGCGGCTGAGCCGGTGGCGGCGCAGGCTGTCGCCGTCGACGAAGGGGGCGAGGCGACAGAGGCGCCCGTAGTCCTCGCGCCGGGCCTCGGCCACGTGTACGAGGATCTCGCCGTTGGGCGTGAGGATGAATCCGCCCGGCCCCGGCGGGCGAGCTTGTGCCCGGCGGAAGGCGGTCACGCCGCTGGCGTCGCGCGCGGCATCGATGGCGCCCACGCGGTGAAGGGTGTCGAGCGCCCGGGCCACGGCCGGCACCTCCACCCGGGCGAAGCCCTCGTCGTCGAAGGCCTCGGCGCGCTGCGGGTAGCCGCCGGCCACGGGGCTGAAGAAGGTCTCCCGCCCGGCGCCGCCCAGGAGCGCGAGGAGATCGCTAGAC
>VGRQ01000121.1 GCA_016875315.1 Deltaproteobacteria bacterium
CGCTCCCGCCCGGCGCGGTGGTGGCGCTGCCGATGGACCTGCCGATCTTGCTGCCCTGGGGAGCCGAGGAGCAGGGCCTTTGGCCCACCTGGCAGCTGGGCATCGGGCGGCCCACCTCCAACAACTTCCAGGGCGAGTACGACCACTTCGTGGGCACGCTCTTCGGGCAGGCCGTCGTGTCGCGACAGCGCCTCTGTCACCAGACCCTCTCCTCCCGCTGCACGGCGCGCGACCTCGATGGCCGGGAGGAAACGCTCCTCGCGGCGATCGAAGAGGATCTCGAGGAGAACCCCCTCGACAACACCACCATCAAGGCGGAGATCGCCTCGTTCTGGTGGGACGGGTACGGCGGGATCGTGCTGGCCGAGGAGGTGGAAGGCGCCGGCGGTCTCCGCGAGTTGTTGACCGGCCTGATGGGCGAACCCACCTTCGACCGCGGCGGCGTCGTGGCCTGGAACACCCGCGAACTCGCGGAGTGGGACGACGCGACCGAGTCGCGACTGCGCGAGGCCCCGATCGGCGACGACGCCGAGCTTGCCAACGGCAAGGCTGGTGGCGGTCCCGAGGTGGAGCAGAGCGAGGAGGGCGGCGTCTTCGCGCCCGGAGGCGTCGAGTCGAGCGAGGCGACCCCGTGAGGGCGCCCTGGGGGCCCTCGCTCGCCCTCGGCGCGGCCGTGGCGCTGTGGTGGTGCAGCGTGGTGCTCCCCGACCCCTCTCACCGGGCAGTGGGCAGCCTCTACACCGAGGCGCCGGGCCACTTCTGGGGCCTGTGGGGCGCGGCCGACAGCCTGTGGGCAACGGGTCCCTTCGCGCGCGAGATCGGCGCTGACCATCCCAAGGGCATGGCCATGCACCTGATGGACCCGGTCAACTTGCTGCTTTTCTGGCCGGTCTTCCAGGTGCTGGGCGCCGGGGGACGGGCGGCGGTGCTGGCCTGGAACTTCACCCACGCGGCCTGGCCGCTGATCGGGGCACTGGGCAGCTACCTGCTGGCTCGCCGCGTGGCCGGGCGGGGACCGGCCCTGCCCTGGGCGGCGCTGGTGGCCACCGCGGCCACCGTGGCTTGCCCCTTCTTCCTCGTGTACCACCAGCAGGGCCGCACCGAGTACCTTCCCGCGCTCCTTTACCCATTACACCTTGCTTTTTTCCATCGCTGGATGCGCCGTCCCGAGGGCGACGCGGCCGAGGAGGGGGCACCCCCGCCGTGGGTGGGCGTCGCGGCCGGCCTGAGCCTCGCGGGGGTCGCGCTCGGCGGCTGGTACCTGGCGGTCTTCGCGGGCCTCGTCAACGGCGGGCTGGCGCTCGCGTGGTGGCGCGGCCTGCCCCGGCGCGAGTGGGCGTGGCGCCTCGGCGTGGTGGTGTTGCTGGGGGCCGGCCCCACCCTCCCGGCGGCAATGGCCCTCCTCGCGACGCAGGGCGAGCACTTCCTCGGCACCAGCGAGTCGCCCGACGCGATGATGGCCACCGCATCGGATCCCCTGCTCGTCGCCTTGCACCTTGGCTCGCCACGGGCGCAGGGCATGATGAACAGCCACCCCTACCTCGGCCTGCTGCCACTCGCGCTCGGCGCCTGCGCCGCGTGGAAGCTCCGGGGCGGGCGCTGGGTGTGGCCCGCGGGTGCGCTCGCCGTCGTGACCTTCGCGCTCGGCCCGGAGCTCTACCTCGGGGGCCTCGGCACCGCCCTCGACGGGCTCCCGATGCCCGCGGGCCTGCTCGCCGACCTGGTACCGCCGGTGTCGAAGATCCGCACCTGGTCACGTTTCACCGCCGTCGGCGCCACCCTGCTCGGCGCGGGCGCCGCTTGCGGGGTGGCAGCCCTGTGGCCCCGCCTGGGACGGAAGGGCCCCCTGGCCGCCCTCGCCCTGGCGAGCGGCGTGGTCCTCGACCACGGCACCTGGCCCGAGCGGCCGGCGCTCGTGGCGCCCTACTTCGAGCCGCTCCCTCCTCGCGCCCTCGACGACGCGCTCGCCACGATCGCGCCGGGCGCGGTGATCGCGCTTCCCTTCGACACGCCGCTGGAGCTGAACCAGCGCACCGAGGAGCACGGCCTCTGGGTGATCTGGCAGTTGCACATGCGGCGGCCGGTGTCCTCGGGTTTCCAGGGCGAGGCCGACCGCCTCGCGAAGACCCAGTTCGGGCAGGAAGTCACCACCCTGCAGACAGACTGCGTGGCCCGCTACCGGCACGCGTGCACCTCGGCGCAGGCGGCGCGCGGCCTCGACACGCCACCCCTCCGTTCCGCTGTCGCGAGCACGGTACGCTCGGAGATCGGCGCGATGTGGCTCGCTGGCTTCGGTGGCATCGTCGTGGCCGAGCAGCGCGAGCAGGGCGCGGCGCTACGCGAGGCGCTGGAGTCGGTGCTCGGGCCCCCGACCTTCGACCGCGAGCACGTGCTCGCGTGGAACCTCCGCGATCTCGCCACCTGGGAAAGCTCGCTGCCGCAGGGCATCGACCTCGTGTACTACAACGGCACGGTACACGGCGAGCCGCTGATGAGCCGCGACAACGAGCGGCGATAGCCCTCGCTACTCGGCGTCGCTCGCGTCGAGCCCCGGGATGAGCCACCACCCGCCAGGACGGTTGCCGTAGAAGCGCATCAGGAGCTTCTTGAAGCGTTCTTCCTCGCGCATCTCCTTGAATGCAGGGTCGA
This sequence comes from Deltaproteobacteria bacterium, assembly GCA_016875315.1. Taxonomy (GTDB): domain Bacteria; phylum Myxococcota_A; class UBA796; order UBA796; family SXON01; genus SXON01. The sequence goes on from VGRQ01000121.1 coordinate 2,650, forward strand.
CGCGGATGTCCTGCTGGTACTCGATGTTGTGCAAGGTGTCGAGCTTGCGCATGCCCGCGAGCGACTTGCGGAGGAAACGGTAAGCCGTCTCTTTCTCACCCTTCGCCGCGTAGATCTTGGCCCGGTGCAGGTCGGCGTAGGCGTCGTCGGGCAAGGATCGTTCGAGCTCGTCCATGATGGCCAGCGCCTCGTCGAAGCGGCCCTGGTGAGCAAGGCACACCGCGAGGTTGTTGTAGGTATTGGGCTCGTCGGGCTCCATCATCAACGACACGCGGTAAAGCTCCTCTTCTTTCTCGAACTCCCCCTTCCGCTTGTAGATGAGCGCGAGGTTGTTCCAGTGGGCGCCCGAGGCGCCGTCGAGCTGCAAGAGCCGGTCGTAAGTGGCCTCCGCGGCCGGCCAGTCCATGGCCAGGTACTCGTAGTACGCCCGGATGGATAGCCCGTACACGTCGTCGGGATCGAGCCGGAGGAGCTGGTCGGCGAGCTTGAGCTGCCGCTCGATCTCCTTCGCGTCGCGACGGGCGTCCTCGGTGTCGTACCAGTCGGACAACCCCCAGCCCTCGGTGACCTCCACCGTCTGCTTGTGCTCTTCCTGCTCGCCCTTGGCGCTGTCGAGCGGGTCGGCCAGCTCCTCGATCTCGGGCTCCTCCTGCGGGACGAGTTCCTCGGTCTGCCCGAGTTCCTCCACCGCGATCGACGCCTCGGGCGCCTTGCGCGGCCGGGGGTCGCCGCTGCGGGGCTCGGCGCCCACCACCTGTCCCCCGCCGGCCTCGTCGACCTTGCCCTTGCTCCCCGGTTGCAGGTAGTAGCTCTCCACCTTGGTTTCCGAGGGCGCGCGGTCTTCGTGCCTCGCCCATGCGCCCTCCTCGGCGCCGGCGTAGTCCTCGTTGAGCAGGCGCGCGAGGTACTCGGGAGAGGGTTCTGGCCGCGTGGCCCCGCCATCGGTGGCACCCGTGATGAGGCTGAGCAAGAACGCGACCTGCATGGTGAACACGGTCACCGCCATCATGATCAGCGGCAGCACCAGGTGCGCCTGCTCCGACACCCATCGCACGAGGCGGAAGCGGCGGATCACGCGGGCGGTGATCGACACCACGCCGGCCTTGATCTCCGTGGTGGTGTCGTGATCGACGACGGTCGACGCGTCGGCAGCGCGCAGGGTGAAGTCACGCCCTTCCCGCAGCGCCTCTACCGGCACCGGCACGCCCTCGCGCACCGCCTCGCCCGCCGCGAGCACGCCGTCGGCGATGGCCCGGTCGTTCACGCGGATGGTGACGTGCAGTTCTTCTCGATCCGAGTTCATCCCGCTGACGACCCGCCACTAGCGTAGCCCCTTCCACCGCCACTCGCCCGCGATAGGTCGGCTCGTGCCCACCGCCGGGATCGTCATCATCGGCAACGAGATCCTCACCGGGAAGTTCGCCGACGAGAACGCGCCCTGGCTGGTGCAGCGCCTGCGCGGGCTCGGCATCGACCTCGAGCGCATCAGCACCATCCCCGACACGCTCGACGACATCGCCACCGAGGTTCGCGGTTTTTCCTCGCGATTCGACTGGGTGTACACCTCCGGGGGCATCGGCCCCACCCACGACGACCTCACCTACCTGGGCGTGGCCACCGCCTTCGGCGTGCCCCTGGCCCGGCACCCGGAGATCGCCGAGATGCTCGCTCGGAAGCTCGGGGAGCGCTGCAACGAGGCGGCGCTGCGCATGGCCGAGGTGCCCGAGGGCGCCGAGCTGTGGTGGGACGGCGGCTTCGCCTACCCGCTGGTGGTGTACCGCAACGTGGTGATCATGCCCGGCGTTCCCGGCCTGCTCCGCCACAAGTTCGACTCGGTGGCCCACCGCTTCACTGGCGTCCCGGTGCAGACGGATCGCCTCACCACGCTCTGCTCGGAGCCCGAGATCGCCGAGGCGCTCGGCGAGGCAGCGGCGCGCTGGCCCGGGGTCGCCATCGGTAGCTACCCGCGCTTCGAGGAGCGACCGCCGGTGGTCATCGTCACCATGGAGAGTCGCGACGCGGATGCCCTAGCGGCCTGCGGCGAGTTCCTTCGCACGCGCGTCCCGGGCTGAGGCGCGTCCCGAGGATTTCACCGGGAAACCGGCGGCCGCGAGTGTCTTCCTGGCAAGGTTGGACAGCGCCATGCCCTCGATGGCGCCGGGCTCCACGAAGCGGACCTCGTCGTAGTGGCGGGCGTCGGGCTCGCCCTCGCACTCCACGCGAAACACGGTAGTCTCGACGTGAAGATGGGTAAACGTATGTGATACCGTCGCGACAGTCTCCGCGCGGACGAGGCGCAGCCCGAGGCGCGTGGACAGCACCTCGCCGAGCACCCCCTCGCCGCCCGGGAGTTCCCACAGGCCGCCGAGCAGGCCCGTCCCCGGGCGACGGGCGAGAAGGACGGCCTCGCCCCGGCGCCACACGGCGGCGCCCGCGGCGGCGCGGGGGACGGCCTTCCGCTCCTTGGCCGCCGGGAATCTCTCGGCGTCTGGTGTGCCCTTGCAGCCGTCGCGCAGGGGACAGAGCAGGCACCGCGGCGACCGTGGCGTACACACCAGCGCCCCAAGCTCCATCAAGGCCTGGTCGTAGTCCCCGGCCTCGCCCGGGGGGAGGTGCCGCGCCGCCTCGCCCCACGTCCAGGCTCGCGTGGGTCGCTCCACCGCGTGGAACCTCGCGAACACGCGCTCCACGTTGCCGTCGACCACCGGCAGGTCCAGCCCGAGCGCGATCGCGCCCACGGCGCCGGCGGTGTACGGTCCCACGCCGGGGAGCGAGCGCAGGCCTTGCTCGTCGCGCGGGAAAGCGCCCAGTCGCGACAGCGCCACGGCAGCGGCGTGGAGGTTGCGCGCCCGCGAGTAGTACCCGAGCCCGCTCCAGAGTTCCAGGACCCGCTCCACCGGCGCCTCCGCCATGCGCTCCGGCGACGGAAACTCCACCATGAATCGCTCGAAATAGGGGAGCACGGTATCGATGCGTGTCTGCTGGCACATCAGCTCGGACACCAGCGTGCGCCACGGCGACACCTCGCGGCGCCAGGGCAAGTCGCGACGGTTCGCGCGGTACCAGCGCAACAGGGCGGGGACGTCCATCCCCTGCGCGCTAAGACGCGGCGTGGCCCCCGATCAACTCTACGGACCGCCGGTCGACCCGCGCGAGGTGGCGGTGGCCGCCGAGCCATGGGCCTACATCCTGTCGCTGGCGCTGGGGCTGGGGCTCCTGGTCTGGGGCTGGAAGCGGTCGCGACTTGGATTCGTGACCGGGGCCACGATCTGCCTGACAGCGCCTGCCTTCGCGATGATCCCCGTCGCCACCTGGGGACACTTCCCCACCATCGACAAGGCGGGCTCGCTCTCGTTTTACGCCCTCGGCGCGCACTGGACGTCGTGGGACACCACCGCCACCGCCACCCGGCTGATCGGCGTGTCGATGGGGCACCTGTGGGTGACGCAGCTCTTCGACCTCGTGCTGGCGCCCTTCGCGGCGATGAACGCGCAGGCGCTGCTCAACCTGGTGCTCGGCTGGTACTTCGCGTCGCGGCTGGCCGAGGCGAGCGGCGCCTCGCGCGAGGCCTCGCTGGCGAGCGGGCTCGGCTTCGGTCTCGGCCTGCACGCGCTGCGCGACATCAACTGGTACACCATCGAGAAGTGCGGCCAGGGCTGGCTGGCGCTCTACGCCCTGTGCCTGTTGCGTGCCCACCAGGTGGGCGGGCGCTGGGTGCTCGGGGCCGGCCTCGCCTATGGCTGGGCCTTCTACTACAACAGCTACTGGGGGGTGCTCGGCGCCTTGCTCGGCGGCGTGGCCCTCGTGTTCGGCAGTCACGACGCTCGGCGCGCCGTGCTGGCCTCGGCGCTGGCCGGGTTGCCCCTCGTGCTGGTGCAGCTCCCCTCGCTCGCCAACGACACGCTGCCGCCCCCGGGAGCCTTCGCCGAGCGGGCCGCCCTCGACGTACACACGCTCACCCACTGGAACCGGATCGAGATCTGGCGGGGGGTCGACCTCGTGGCACTCGCTTGCGCCGGGCTTGCCCTCGCCCGGGCCCCGAGCAGCTTCTCCCCGCCGGCGACGGGACGGCGAGAGCTAGGGGCGGCGGTGGTGCTCGTGCTCTTGCCGACGGTCTTGGCGATGGGGCCCGCGACGCCCCTGTGGGGGGCGTTCTCCGCGCTCCCGGGCATGTGGCGCTTCGCCAAGCCCGAGACCTTCTTTCACCTCGCCGTCCTCGTGCTCGGCGTGCTCGCCGCGCGGGGCATCGACCGGCTCCGGCTCGACGCCCGGCTGGTCCTCGCGGTGCAGGCCGCGCTGTGGCTGGCCCTGGCGCGCACACACTCCGTTTACCCGGGCTTCAGCGCCCCGGGCTAGGCTCGCGCGATGGTGTACTACCGCCCCCAGGGCAACGAGATCGCGGTCTTCGAGACCGCCGCGTCGCGAAAGCTCCCCGTCTTGCTCAAGGGGCCCACCGGCTGCGGCAAGACACGCTTCGTGCGCTACATGGCGGAGAAGCTCGGGCGACCCCTGGTGACGATCGCCTGCCAGGAAGACCTCGCCGCCGCCGACCTCACCGGCCGCTTCCTGCTCGAGGGCGGATCCACTGCCTGGCGCGACGGCCCACTCACCCGCGCCGTGCGCGAGGGCGCCATCTGCTACCTCGACGAGGTGGTGGAGGCGCGGAGCGACGTGATGACCGTCATCCACCCGCTCACCGACGACCGTCGCATCCTGCCGCTCGACCGCCTCGGCGAGGAGATCAAGGCGCCCGACAGCTTTCTCCTCGTGATCAGCTACAACCCCGGCTACCAGTCGGTCACCAAGGAGCTGAAAGAGTCCACCCGCCAGCGTTTCGTGTCGATGGCCTTCGACTACCCCGGGGCGGCGGTGGAGGCGGAGATCGTGGCCAGCGAGTCGGGTTGCACGCCTGACGTTGCCGCGCAGCTGGTGAAGCTCGGGCACGGCTCCCGCAACCTGCGCAGCCACGGGCTGGGCGAGGGCGCGTCGACCCGGCTCCTGGTGTACGCGGGTCAGCTCGTGGTGGCGGGCCTCTCGCTCAAGGAGGCGGCGGAGGCCACGCTGGTGGGATCGTTGACCGACGACACCGAGATGACCAAGGCGCTGCGCGAGCTGGTGCGGAGCGTGCTGGGGTAGATGCCGGCCCCCACCGTCAAGCCCGAGGACGTGCTCCAGGCCACCGTCGACGAGTACGGCGTGAAGGCCGAGGAGCTTGGCCTCGCCGCCGAGACCGACGAGGAGGCCGAGCAAGCGCTCTTACGACGATTCCTCTTCGAGGAGCCGCGGCGGCAGTTGGTGGCCGGCGAGCGGAACGGCCTGCCGCTCGACCGCGTACACCGGCAGCTGCAAGGCCTCTTGACCATGCTCGACGGCCGGAAGGTCGAGATCGGCTACTCCGACCCGCCGTGTACCGACAACATCAGGATCTACCTTCCGAAGGCCGTCCCGGCGCCGGTGGAGCCCGAGCCAGACCTGCTGCTCTACCGGGTGATGGGGCTCGTCCAGCTCGGGCTGTCGCGACACAACCTGCTTGCAGATCGCCGGGTGCTCGCCGAGGTCCACCGCGACTGGGTGCTGCGATCGGCCTACCACCTGCTCGCGATGCGCTACTCCCTGCGCCGGTGGGGCGAGGCCTTCCCCGGGCTGCGCGCCGACATCGAGGCGGTGCCCTACCAGGAGAAGGCCGGCCAGCTGCGCGTCAACGTCACCGCCGTCCCTCGCGACGGCCTGCCGGGTGCCTTCGTCCCCCTCTACGAGGGCCTCGTGGTCTGCCTCAACTGGAAGGCCCCGGGCGCCGACGGGGAGCCTGCGCGCGAGGCGGTGCGCGCCGTCGACAAGCTCGGCGACAGCGGCGTCTCCGCCGTCCTCCTCGGCCACGCGCAGCGCCTGCGGGAGCACTTCCGCCGACTGCGCCTCGGCCCCCCTCCCCTGCCCTTCTACGCCGGCATCATCCGGCCCGAGTGGATCCTCGCCGACCTCGCCCGCGACCTCGCCGCCGAGAACGAGTGGAAGAAGGGCAACAAGCCGCTCCGGCAGCTGCTCGACGCGATGTCGCGCAAGGGGGCCGGTCCCCGGGCGGCCGAGGCCCCCGCGCCCGGGCTGCGCGCGCGACTCTTGTCGCGACTCTCGGGTCCTCCGGTCACCAACCAACCGGCCTACGGCAAGCTCCGCGACGAGGCGATCGACGAGGCCCGGGCCAAGGAGATGCGCTACGGCGCCGCCAAGTGGGAGTCGGGCACCGCCCCCGAGGCGCTCACCAGCGACACGCCCGAGAAGCCGGGCGACGACGGAGGCCGCACCTACGACGAGTGGGACGACGCGGCCGGGCACTACCGCTTCGAGGCCACGAAGGTGTTCACGCCCGAGGCGCCCACCGGCCCGCTCGGTAGCTACGAGCGTATCGTCGGGGCGAACGGGCCGCAGATCAAGACGATCCGCAGGCGTTTCGAGGAGCTGCGGGTGGAAGAGCGCTGGCTCCACGGCCAGCCCGACGGCAGCGAGCTCGACCTCAGCCGCGCCGTGCTCGCCCTCACCGACGTGGCCGCCGGGCAAGATCCCGACGACCGCATCTACAAGCGTTTCGTGCGGGCGAAGCAGTCGGTGGCCATCCTCACCATGGTCGACCTCTCGGGCAGCACGCAGGGCCACGTGATTCACCTCGAGCAAACTGCGATGGTGCTCTTCGCCGAGGGCCTGCGCACCCTCGGCTTCCCCCACGCCTTCTACGGTTTTGGCAACACGCACCCCCAGGAGTGCAACCTCTTCCGCATCAAGGGCTTCGAGGAGCCCTACGGCGAGGGCGTGTACAAGCGCATGGGCAACCTGCGCGCCAGCGGGGCCACGCGCATGGGCGCCTTCATCCGGCACGCGGGATGGCTGCTCGCCCAGCGCCCGCAGTCGCGACGCATCCTCATGGTCGTGTCGGACGGCAAGCCCGAGGACCGCGCCGAGTACCGGGGGCGACACGGCATCCGCGACACCGCGATGGCGGTCACCGAGGTGCGCCGCCACGGCATGCACGTGCACTGCATCTCGCTCGACCCCGAGGAAGGAGCCGACAAGTACTTGTCGGAGATCTTCGGCGCGGGGCGCTACATCAAGCTCGATGACGTAGACTCGTTACCTGCCCGGCTCCCGGAGGTATTCCGGGGGCTCGTTCGCTAGGAGGTTTCCATGCTCGCCCTGATGCTCGCCTGCGCCGACGGTCGCTACCTCTGTGGTCCCGGCACCCACGTGGACGGGGACTGGTGCGTCGCCAACGAGGACACCGGCGGTCCCGCCGACACCGACGACACCGACACCGAGAGCGACGCCGACAGCGACAGCGACTCGGACAGCGACAGCGACGCCGACAGCGACACCGACACCGACACGGGCGAGGAGCCCGAGCCCGCGCGGCTCGTCATCAACGAGTACATGGCCTCGAACGACACCAAGGTGTACGACGAGGCGAGCGAGTACGACGACTGGCTCGAGATCTACAACGCCGGCGGCCAGTCGATGGCGCTCGACAACGTGAGCCTCACCGACGACACCGAGACGCTCGAACTCTACACCTTCCCCGCGGGCAGTTCACTGGGGCCGGGCGAGTGGACCTTCGTGTGGTGCGACCAGGCGCCCGACCAGGGCGACAACCACGCGAACTTCACCTTGCAGTCGGCGGGCGACCGCGTGCTCCTGGTCCGGGATCCGCTCGGCAGCGCCGAGGTGCTCGACGAGGTGGAATGGACCGACATGGCCGCCGAGGTGGCGGCCGCGCGCTACCCCGACGGCGGCGACGACTGGGTCATCACGGAGAACGTGACGCCCGGGGCCGCGAACCGCGAGTAGGGCGGGAGCCGCGAAGAGGTGGGCCGGGGCGCGCTTCGCGCCCGCCCGTGGCTACTCCTCGTCGCCGAGCTCGTCGTCGTCGTCGTCGTCTTCCCAGTCGTCGTCCTCGTCGTCGCCCTCGTCGATCTCCTCCCACTCCTCGCCCTCGTCGCCCTCGTCGGACTCCTCGTCCTCGTCCTCCCAGTCGTCGTCTTCTTCCCAGTCGTCGTCGTCGAAGTCGTCGTCGTCCTCGTCGTCGGGGCTCTCGGGCTCGTCGTCGTCGGGCGCGAGGCGGAGGATCTCGTCATCGGCAGGCATGGGCGGCTCCTTGGCTGGAACTTAACCACCGCCGGGCAGGTGCTCGTCGAGCCAGCGCAGGCTCCGCGACCAGGCGAGCGCGGCCGCCTCGGCGTTCCAGCTGGGCGAGGCTGGATTGGCGAAGCCGTGCCCGCATCCGGGGTAACGATGCACGCGCGCCGGGATGGGCTGGGAGGCGAGGCGGCGCTCCAGCTCGTCGACGTGCGCCGCGGGTGCCACGGGATCGGCGGTGCCGAAGTGGCAGAGCAGCGCGGCGCGCCGGCCCGGCAACAGGTCGAGCGGCTGCGCGGGCTTCTGCGGCGTGAGCGTGGGGTACACGATGCGGCCGTAGAACTCCACCGCCGCGACGAAGCCGGGGACGCAGGCCGCCGCGAGTCGCGCGTGCAGGCCGCCCAGGCAGAAGCCG
>VGRQ01000122.1 GCA_016875315.1 Deltaproteobacteria bacterium
CAGATCGAGGACGAGGAACGTCAACACCGCGGCCTGGACCGTCGGCTGAAGAACAGCCGACTCGGGCGCTTCAAGCCCATCGCCGACTACGACTGGAGCTGGCCCAAGTCGGTGGATCGCGAGGCGATCGAGGCGCTGCTCACCCTGCGCTTCATCGAGGAGGAGGCGAACGTCGTCCTGGTCGGGCCCAACGGGGTCGGCAAGACGATGGTCGCGAAGAACCTCGCTCACGCCGTGATCCGGGCGGGAAAGAGCGCGCGCTTCACGCTCGCCAGCACCATGCTGACCGAGTTGGCCCAGCAGGACGGGACGGCAGCCCTGCACCGCACCCTGCGACGCTACACGAGCCCGGCGGTCCTCGTGGTCGACGAACTCGGCTACGTCGCCTACGGCAACCGGCACGCGGACGTCCTATTCGAGGTCGTCAACCGCCGCTACGAGCACGGCCGACCCATCGTCGTGACCACCAACCGCTCGTTCACCGAGTGGGGGGCACTCTTCCCGAACGCCACCTGCGTCGTCGCCCTGGTCGATCGCCTCGTCCACCGGAGCGAGATCATCGACATCGACGGCGACTCCTACCGCCTCAAGGAGGCAAGGGAGCGCGTCCGGCCCCCGAAGGTGTAGTCGACGGTGTCCTCGCGGCGCCGATCACCGGTCACGGAGATCGGCGCCGCGTTGATCGTTGATCACCAGTCACGATGGTGATTCCGGCGCTACGCGCCGGAATCGGGCGAGAGGTGAGCGCCGTCTACAGCATCGTGCTCCACGCGGCGAAGGGCCGAGCCGCGCCCAAGTCCCCGCTCGGCGAGGCCATCGCCTACGCGCTGAACCAGGAGAAGGCCCTCCGGGTGTTCCTGACAGACCCGAAGGTGGCCGTGGACAACAACGTCAGCGAGCGGGCGCTCAGAATCGTGGCCCTCCTACGCAAGAACTCGCTGTTCGTCGGCCACGACGAGGGCGGCCAGAACCTCGCGATCCTGCTCACCATCGTGTCGACCTGTGTCCTGCACGGGATCGAGCCCCGCGCGTACATCGCCGACGTCATCGTGCGCGTGAACTGGCCGGGCGTCACGGTCGACGAGCTTCTGCCGTGGAACTGGAAGGCCCCCACCGCGTAGCCGAGGCCCGGTCGCGGCCAGTGTCCCATGGCTCCCGGCCGGGTTCAACGCGGGGTCGGCTGAGTGTTTACGGGGCGGGAAGCGGGAAGCGGCCGTGGAATGGTAGGCGAGGACGCGAGGACGGGGACCCTTCGGGTTCCCGACCGCCGAGCACTATCGGCCCAGCGGGCGCCCAGGTCATTCGCCCTCTTCGAACGTGTCGCCCGCCCATCGGGGTACACGAGGCCGCCGACCGGGCGGAGCGCGCCGAGATCACGGCGTCAGCGCGCCCGTAAGGCAGGTTCCAAGCACCTCTGGAAGGCACACATTCCCGCCGTCGTAGGCGCTGGGCGGTAGCATCGTGTGCCCCGCCAAGTCCCTCGCGCGCCAGGTGCCCCGCCGTCATCCGTCGAAGTCGGCGAGCTTGACGGCGAATACGAAGCGACGTGGCAGATCACCAGGTTCCCGCTCGATGAACTCGGTGAGGCACCAGAGGTTGTCGGAGCGGGCGGAGTAGGTGAGATCCTCGCATCCGTGAGGCCACTTGTACTCTTGCGAGCTGCCTGACCGTAGGTTCTGGTACAAGAGTCGATCCTCCCCGCTGATCCAGAAATCGTCGCCAAGCGACAGCACACCCTGTGCCCCACGCTCCTCCGTGATCACCCCCACCACGGAATCCACGTAGGTGTTCAGGTGAAATGAGGCGAACGGCGCCGATCCGGACTCGGCGCCTTGGAGAAGGCCAGAGGACTCGCTCAGTTCCCACCAGGTCACGAGCGAGTCCGAGAGATCATCTTCGTCGTAGAGGTACCGCCCGCCGAGCAGGCGGTGCGGAGTCGTACTCCGGTCGATCGCGACGTTGGAGAAGTAGGCACCATCCTCCTCCTCCACGACGTACTCGGCGACCAGCGGACACACGTAGCGATACCCCCGGGCGTGGTACACGCCGCCGTGAAGGCCGCACAGATCGTCGTCGCTTCCTTCCACCTCCTTCACACGCCGAAGGTCGAAGACGAGCAGGCGGCTCCCCCCGGCGACGTACAGGTAGCGCCCGTACCACGCGATCCCGCCCGCGTGGTAGCTGGTCTTTCCATACTTCGAGTCCTGGTAGGTAACCTCCTCGAAATCCAACACCCCATCGTCCATGAACGGGCGCACCAGGAGAATGTGCCGGTAGCGAACAGGATCGTCCCACTCGGTAACATCAACGACCGAGACTCGGATACCCTTGGGGTCTGCCAGTCCATCACCAACGCCGTACTCCGCTTCGCTCCTGCAATACCAACTCGCCAGCAGGAGCTTCTTTCCATCGGGCGGTTCACTTTCGTCGCCGTCAGTCGGATGCCTCGAACTGGAGCCCCAGAGCCCATGACCGCCGACGGCGTCGTAACTGCCGGTGATGCCCTGAGGATACCAGTAAGCCACCGAGTTGTCGCCATCGTTCCATTTAAAAGCGATGTGGAAGCAATCCACGAAGTGGGAGTCGCTGTCGATGACATCCGCGTCCACCATGTCTTCGGCGGAGACGATGCATCCCTCCCGGTTGAAGTCGAGGTCCACGAGCGAAACCGACTCCCCGAGCGCGTCGGTCCACGCCAACCGGATGGTAGACCCGAGCGCTCCCGACGAGTCCAGGGGCTCGTACCGCATCCGATAGCTACCAATGACCTCGATCACGGGCATCAGAAGCGGTCCTCCGGTGCATCGCCATCGTTACGGGGCGTGCTGCCCCAGCACGCGATGTCGCCGTCCGCGCCAACCGCGCACGCCCCACCACCCATGGCCAGGTCGGCAAAAGTGCCGTCGGGAGGCGCTGCCTCGTCGAACCACGGTTCTACTCCATAGTGGCACTCGATTGCGCCGCCGCTCCCGATAGCGCAGGTGTCGTCACCGCCATCGATGTCGATGAACGCACCGTCGGGTTCCCAGGCCCACGCCATGCCCTCATCCTCGTTGTACCAGCCGCCCCAGCATTCAGCCGAGCCATCCTCTTCGATCGAGCACGTCATGCCAGGGCCGACAGCGACCTGGGAGAAGCTGCCTGCACGGCTTTCCGCCTCCGGGCCTTCGCCCCAGCACGCGATCGACCCATTCGCTCCGATGGCGCAGCTTTGTCCCCAGCCAGCCGCCACGCTCTCGAAAGCTCCCTCCGGAACGTCGTTCACGCGGCCTTCCCCGAATCCATAGTCCGTCGAATCAAGACCCCAGCACACGATGGTCGAGTCGATTGCCAGACCGCACGAATGCTGTTCACCGGCCGACACCTTCGTGAAATCGCCGGCGGGGGGGGCAGCTTGGCCGACGTCGTCGAACTCCTCGTTCCCTATCCAGCACGCGATCTGGTTCTCCGATGTGATCGCGCAAGCGTGGTTCGCCTTCGCGGAAATACTCTTGAGTTCACCCTGCGGCGGGGACTCTACGCTTCCCCAGCAGGTCGCGTACCCAGCCTCGTCAAGAGCACAGGCGAAGCCCCTCCCTACTGCTACCTGTACCCACGGACCGTTATCGGATGGAGACTCCGACCCGCTGCAGGAGGCAGCACCCAGCACGCTGCAGAGGGCAAAGATAGGCAGGGAGCGCAGCTGCCGAAGCGTGGCGGCGCAGCGCGGGTGTTCCTCGGGACGGCCGCGCTTTGCGCTCAGCACTCCTCGTACTCGATCCACAGGTGGACGCGCACGGTGTTGAGGTTGCTGTTTCCCGCGGGGTTCTTGACCCAGATTCCTCCGCGGAAGAGCTGCCTTGCCTGCGTTGTCGTGCTGATGTCGGTCATCGCCGATGGGAACTTGACGCCGTTGCTGGTCTGTGTGTCAGCTCCCAGAGTGTTGGTCGAAACGATGTTGTTCTCGACGTCCGCCACCTGGAATCCGGGTCGCGAGATCATGTTCGCGACGCTTTCGCCGTGCGCCTCCCACCCCATCCTGATCTTGCCGATACCCGGGGCCCGGATGTACACCTGCATCGGGTTGAACTGCCCGTCGCCGTTCGGAGAGTTCGTGTAGCACGTCGCCCACCCGAGGTCGATCCTGCGAATCCTTGCCATCAGCCGCTCCGGAGGAGTCCTTGCCATACCCCGGTAACCGGCACACCGCAAGCGCCACCGGTCGGCCGCCGCACTTCCAGGCCACCGCTACCGTGCACTCGCTCAGCTCGTGGTGAAGATCCGGTGGCGCGGGCGCCGGACCCCCTCCACCGCGCACCATCCCCAGTTTCGCCCCCCTGCCACCGACGGCGGGCCGAATGGTTCATGGTAGCTGAAAGCAAGCTTTAAACGAAGCCTACGCCGCGGCGCTCGTTCAACGCGCAGCGGCACCCACGCGAAACGGGGCCTGGCCGGCGGCCATCATGCGACAGGACTGGCCGGCGCCGCGCGTGGCCACTCGTCCACGTGTAGCCCCGGCAGCCTGCGGAAGTCGCGCGCATTGGCGGTCGCCACGCCCCCGCCGATCGCCAATGCGATCGATCCGATGATCACGTCCATGTCCCCGACTGGGGTTCCCGTGCGCTCAAGGCCCTCCTTCAGCCTGCCGAACGCGAGGGCCGCCTCCTCGGTCCAGTCGTTCCACGGCACGGCCCGCCTCAGGCGCTCGTACTCGTTCCCAAGGAGCGTTCGCCGACGCGAGTCCGGGGGGAGACGGCGAAGTCCGAACGCGACCTCGGCCGCCACCGGCGAGCTGAGCACGAGGTCGCCCGGGTGCAGTGCCTTCATCCGCGCCAGCGTCGGCTCCTCTCGACGCATGATCGCGGAGACGACGCTGGTGTCGAGCACCAGCCTCACAGCGGCGGAACCGAGCGATCTCGCCGGGACTGGAGGATGGCCGATTCCATCTCCGTGCCGCCGGAACGAAGCTCCTGGAGATCCTGTGGCCCAAGGTCGGAGTCGAAGAAGCCCGCGGGCCAATCTCCGCGGTGCTGCGCGAGGAGTTCCTCGCACGCCTCCAGGATGACGCGGTTCCGGCTCGTGCCTCGCTCTGCGGCGAGCCTGTCGAGCTGCTCGACGAGCGCGGGTGGTAGGTGAACGCTCGTGCTGGCCATGCGGGCTCCTACTCGAATAGATTCTATTCGTCGGTCGCCTCGACGGCAAGCTCGGAGCGGGCGGATCTCCGTCTCCTCGGCCTCCTCACCCCCTCCACCGGGCACCACTCCAAGGTTCGCCTCCCTGCCACCGACGGCGGGCCCAGTGGGAGCTGGTGATCAACGACGGAACCGAGCGTTTCATTAGGTAGTTCGTGCTGTGTCGTCGAATCTCAGGCCAAACACCCCCAATTCACGGCTGGGTCACCCTTGACTGGGGGTTCGGTATCGCCTACGATACCATCGTGGTCATCGTCCTCGACACCAACGTGCTCATCTCGGCCCTCCGGTCGCGGCGCGTCGCGTCGTTCCGCCTCCTCTCGCTCATCGGCACCGGGCGTTTCGACATCGCGCTCTCGGTGCCCCTCGTGCTCGAGTACGAGGGCGTCGCGGACCGGATGCTCGCCGACCTCGGCGTCTCGGGCAGCCACCTCTCCGACATCCTCGACTACCTCTGCTCGGTGGCAATCCACCGACCCGTCTTCTTCCTCTGGCGCCCGACACTCCCCGACCCGAAGGACGACATGGTGCTCGAACTCGCTGTCGATGCCAGCGCCGAGATCATCGTCACCTTCAACACCCGAGACTTCCTCGGGGTCGACCGATTCGGCATCCGCGTGATGACGCCGCGTGAGTACCTTCAGCAGATCGGAGAAATCCCATGAGCACCATCAGCATCCGCCTCCCCGAGTCCCTTCACGACGGCATCCGCGAGGCCGCCCGTCGGGAAGGCATCTCGATCAACCAGTTCATCGCGAGCGCGGCGGGCGAGAAGCTCGCCGCTTGGGCGACCGAGGAGTACCTGGCAGCGCGGGCGCGACGGGGTGATCGCGTGAAGTTCGAGGCGGCACTCCTCCGGGTACCCGATCGGGAGCCCGACCCCGAGGACGCGATCTGATGGGTTCAGGCTCGCGTTCGTGGCGAGCGCACGTCCGGTGCGTCGAGCACATGGGTCCATTGTCCGCATGAACCCCACGGGGGGCCGGAAGGTTCGTGGTGACGGACGACGGCGGTGTGCGAGAGGGCAGGCCCACCGATCGCCAGGCGTGGAGATCGGCTCGAAGGCGTCGAGGCCGTGCCGCCTGCGCCGGGAGTAGACCTCGCGAGGCCGAAGGCGAGGGGGCCCACACCGGGTTGACTGTTGCATCTATGTTGCATCTACATTAGGCGGCGCCATGGTTCAGGCACCCCTCCTCGTCGGCGCGCTCTCGCTCGCCGCGGCGCCCGTGCTCTCGAACCTCCTGGCGCGGCGCCCCTCTGTCGAGGCTTTCGGCGCCGGCTTGGCCCAGGTCGTCCTCGTCGGCATCGTGCTCACGCAGGTGATCCCGCTCGGGCTCGCCGAGGCGGGTTGGCTTGCCGTGCCGACGCTGGTCCTCGGCCTCGCCTTCGCGGTGGGGGCGCACCGGCTGCCCGGAGGCGTCCGCGCCGCGCGGGCGGCGGGCTTGGCCGCCCTGCTGGTTCACGGTGTTCTCGACGGGATGGCGTTTGGAATTGGCCACGACCATGCGGGACAGGTGGTGGCCTGGGCGGTCGCCGCGCACTCCCTGCCCGTGGGACTCGTTACCTGGCGGGTGGGAAGGGCACGGGGTCGCTGGGCGGCGGTGGGCCTCCTCGCGCTGTCCATCGCCGCGACGCTCGCGGGGTATGCAGGCGCAGCCTGGCTCCACGGGCAGCTCGGAGGGCAGGCGCTGGTCCTCCTCCAATGCCTCCTCGCCGGTGCCATCCTCCACCTGGCGGCGGAGTGGCCCGCCACGGGGGGGAAGTCCGCGGGCGTGGGCGCCCTGGCGGGCGTGGCCATCCTCGTCGCCACGACGCTGGACCACCCGATCCCCCGGCTCTCCGAGGGGCACCTGGACGCAGGGCGGGCGTTCCTCTCGCTCGTGCTGGAGGCGGCGCCCGCGATCGTCGTGGGCTACCTCGCCGCGGGGTTGCTCCACGCCTTCGCGCCCGCGCGCCTCGCCGCCTGGCTCACGGGAAGGAGCGCGCTCGGCTCTGCGGTCCGCGGCGCCGCCGTCGGCCTCCCTGTCCCGGTCTGTTCCTGCGGTGCGCTGCCCGTGTACCGGGGCCTGCTGGCACGGGGGGCCCCGCCCCCCGCGGCGATGTCGTTCCTGGTCGCGGGCCCGGAGATCGGCGTTGGGACGCTCCTGGTGAGCTTGCCTCTCCTCGGGGCGCCGTTCACCGCCCTGCGCATCGCCGCGGCGATCGTGGTGGCGGTCGTCGTGGGACTCCTCGCCGGCCGGTCGATCGCGACCCGACCTGGCGTGGGCGACGCCGCCGAGGCCGCCGCGGTGCCGCCTGCCCGGCGTCTCCGGGAGGCCGCGCGGTTCGGGCTGGTCGAGACCGTCGACCACACCGCCGCGTGGGTCCTCCTCGGGCTGATGTTCGCCGCACTCCTGGAACCGCTCATGGCCGCCGGGCTCCTCGGTGGGCTCCCGGCTCCGCTCGCGGTTGTCGGCGCCGCCGCCATCGGCGTGCCGATGTACGTTTGCGCTTCCGGGGTCACGCCCCTTGTCGCGGTGCTCCTCCACAAGGGGCTCGGTGTTGGCGCGGCGCTGGCGTTCCTCATCACCGGGCCGGCCACGAACATCACCACCTTCGGCGTGCTTCGACGGCTGCACGGGCCCAAGGTGGCGACACGGTTCGCGGCAGTGGTCACGGGCGCCGCCATCCTCCTCGGGCTCGCCGTGGACGCGTGGCTGCCGGGGGTGGCGCTACCCGAACTCCACGTGCTCTCCGAGCACGCGCACGGGCCCGTGGAGTGGGTGTCGGCTGCCGCGCTCGTCGCGCTCTTCGCGGGGACCCTCCTCCGCCAGGGCCCACGCGGCTTCGTAGAACCGGTGCTGCACCCGCATCACGACCACGCGCACATGCCCGGCGAGGTGCACGTTCACGGGCCCGGCGCGTGTTGTGCCGTCGCCGCTCCTCGCCCCTCCGGGCGCAGCCTTGCCCTCGCTCCCGCGCGGCCATCGCTCGTGCTTCCGGTAGTAGTGGAGCGCGTCCAGCGGCCGGCGCCCTCGGCCGCCCCCCGAGACTGTGGTGGCGCCGAGCCGCCCGTCGAGTAGTGCGCATCGCGGAGAGGATGTTGCTATTGCATCAAAGATGCATTAGGTACCAGTGGTGTCCCCGACCCTCGACCACCGCCGCCTGAGCGCCGCCGCCTGCGTCGTGGCCGTCGCGCTGGCGGGACCGGCGTTCGCGGAGACACCCGCGCCCGACGGCCCGCCTCGGCTGCTCGCGCAGGCCGACCTGCACTACCCCGAGGAGGCGGTAGCGGAGCGCCTCTCCGGCGAGGTAACCATCACGGTGACCGTGGGGCCCGACGGGGCGGTGCTCGACGCGGTGCACACCGGGGGCGGCCCGGCGGTGTTCGTCCCCGACGCGCTCGCCGCGGCGCGTACCCTGCGGTTTTCGCCCGCAGTCAAAGGCGGCGTGGCGATCGCCGCCACCGTGCCCGTGCGTTTCCGATACGCGCCGCCCGCCGACCCTCCCCCCACGCCGCCCGCCGACGAGCCCGAGGAGGTCGTCGTCGAGTCTCACCGGGATCCGACGGCGGGTGAGACGCATGCCGTCGGCACGATCGCCGGAGCCGAACTGCAGCGCGCCGCCGGCCAGGACTTCACAGAGACGGCCGCCAGGGTCCCGGGTGTCGTTGTGGCCAGGAGCAGCGCCGACGGATCCAAACCGATCATCCGGGGGCAGGTGGAGCGCCGTCTCCTCGTCCTGTTCGACGGGGTGCGACACGAGAGCCAGAAGTGGGGCCCTGATCACGCGACAGAGATCGACCCCTTCGCCGCGGGCGCGATCCACGTCGTGAAGGGCGCCTCCGGGGTGCGCTACGGGCCGGATGCGATCGGCGGCGTCGTGCTGGTGGAGCCGCCCCCGTTGCTGGAGGCTCCCGGCTACGTGGGCGACGCGCAACTCGTCGGCGCGTCGAACGGCTGGCGCGGCGTCGGCGCGGCACGACTCGACGTGGTGCCGGGCGCGCTCGCAGACCTCTCGATCCGCGCCGAGGGCAACTACGGCCGAGGCGCGGCCCTCCGGGCCCCCACATACGTCCTCGGGAACACCGGCAGCGAGGAGTGGAACGCCGGCGTCGCGCTCGAGTACCGGCTTCCCGTGCTGGCACTGTATGCTGCATGGCGGCACTTCGACCTCCGGGCGGGGGTCTGCTACTGCGCGAAGAGCGGCTCGCCCGACGATTTCCTCTCGCAGCTCGACCTCGACGCCCCGGTCGGCGCCGAGCGCTGGACCGAGACCTACGACATCGGCCGGGCCTGGCAGGACGTGAGCCACGACACCGCGCTCCTCCGCGCGCGGACGAGCGGCTTGGAGTGGGACGCGGAGGCCACGTACGCCTTCCAGCTCAACCGCCGGCTCGAGTACGACCACGCCCGCGAGGCGATCACCGGACCCCAGTACGACTTCACGCTGCGCACCCACTCCCTGGACGGGAAGATGGAGCACGCCGAGATCTCCGTCGGCCCAGGGAGGCTCCGCGGCGGAGGCGGTGTCTCGGGCTCGTTCCAGGAGAATGTCTACGCGGGTCTGCCTCTGGTCCCCAACTTCCGCGCGTTTCAGGGCGGCGTTTTCGCGCACGAGCGCCTGACGGTGGGGCACCTCGCGGTCGAGACGGGTGTCCGCTACGACCACCTCTCCCGGACGGCGTGGCTCACGCCCTCGGCCTTCGAGCGGAGTCTCGCGCGGGGGACGCTGGCCGAGGACGACTGCGAGCGCTCCGAGGACGCGGCGCGCTGTCCCGCCGCGTACGACAGCGCGAGTGCCTCGGTCGGTGGGTTCTGGGCCGCGATGCCGGGCGTGGTCGAGTTTCGGCTCGACCTCTCCACGGCGACCCGCTTCCCCGACACGGACGAGCTTTACCTGAGCGGGAGCGCCCCGACGTTCCCGGTCTATGCCGTCGGAGATCCCGGGCTCGGACCTGAGACGAACTGGGGGGCGACCCCGACGATGGGGCTGCGCCTGCGATGGCTGGAGGCCGAGGTCTCTCCGTATGTCAACTACATCGATGACTACGTGTACTTCGCGCCTGAGCTCGGCGCCGACGGGGCGCCGCTCGTGGACGTGACGATCCAGGGTGCCTTCCCGCGCTTCTCGTTCCGCCCTATCGACGCGGTCTTCTACGGGGCGGACGGCGGCGTGACGATCGCGCCGATGAGCCCCGTGAGCCTGGTCCTCCAGGGCGCGCTGGTACGTGGGCGCGACGCGGACACCGGCGGCTTCCTCGTCATGGTCCCCGCCGACCGCATCGATGCTGCGGCCCGGGTCGAGCGCCCCTCGCTCGGGCCGCTGATCGAGCCCTATGCGGAGTTCGGCGGGCTCTACGTCTTCGAGCAGACCTACACCGACCCCGACGCCGAAATCGCCCCACCGCCCGACGGGTACTTCCTCCTCCGCGCCGGCCTGGGCGCCCGTGTCCCGCTGAGCCGCCGAGCGCTCTCGTTCGGCGTAGAAGCCACCAACCTCCTCGACCAGCGCTACCGCGACTACTCGAGCCTGCTCCGGTACTACGCCGACGAGCCGGGTCGGGACGTGCGGCTGCGGGTCGGCGTGGAGATCTGAACCTCAACCCGGAGATCGTCGTGAATAAGCTGGCCCTCATCCCCCTCTTCCTCCTCGCCGCCTGCGCGGACACCGAGAAGCCCCACGAACACAACGAAGGGGAGGTCATCACCACCGTCGTGCTCGACTTCGCCCCCACGTCGGGCACCGCAACCTCCTACACCTGGGCGGATCCGGAAGCCGACGGGTCGCCCGTGGTCGATGACATCACGCTCGCGGACGGCGAGACCTACGCGGTGTCGGTCTCGTTCCTCAACGAGCTCGAGGACCCCCCCGAGGACATCACCGAGGAGGTGGGCGCCGAGGACGATCAGCACCAGGTCTTCTTCACCGGCTCGGCGGTGCAGGGGCCGGCGACCGGGGACAACGCCGCCGCCGTGGTCTCGCACGCCTACGACG
>VGRQ01000123.1 GCA_016875315.1 Deltaproteobacteria bacterium
ATGGCGTCGGAGGCCAGCGCCACCAGGGCGACGCCGCGGTCGCCGCGGTCGACGAGCACGCCGATGTCGTCGCCGCCGTCGCCGTCCACGTCACCGAGCAGGCTGCTGGCCAGGCAGCTGACGAGGTCGGACTGCACCGAGAAGTCGGCGGAGGCGATGCCCTGGCGACCGGCCGGCACGCCGTCCCAGGCGCTCAGGGCCGTGGTCGTGGCGCCGGTGGTGCAACCGAGCACCAGCACGCCGGCGCGCGTCTCGGCCAGCGTGCCGCCCGCCTCCGCGTGCGCGATGGTCGACACGGCAAAGTCGAAGTTGATCGAGGCGGGACCGCCGGTGAAGGCGGCGGGGTCGAGCAAGTACACCGCGCCCGTGTCGTCGCCGAAGGCGGGCGCCCCCACCGCCAGCGTGCCACCGCCCGCGCTCGCCCGAAGGAGGCTCGTGCCGAGGTAGCTCGCGGCCTCCCCGTTGCCGACGGCGAGGCCCTCGAGCGAGGCGGTGATGTTGCCGTCTTCCGTCGGGAGGATCCACACCCGGCCGGCGTAGTCGCTGGTCTGGGGCGCGCCGATCGCCAGCTCCATGCGGCCGTCGCCGTCGACATCGGGCACGAACGCCAGCGCGGCGCCGAACATGCCCTCGCCGTCGCCGCTGTCGCCCACCGCCTCCATGGTGCGCACCGCGTCGTTCATGCCGTCGATGCTGCCCTCGCAGTCGTCGTCGATGCCGTTCCAGAGCTCGGTGGCAGCGGCGTTGACGGCGGGATCGAGGTCGTCGCAGTCGGTGCCGCCGTAGTCGCTGGCCTGCTCGTCGTCGTGGTCCTGGTCGTAGTCGTCGTCGCCTTCGCAGTCGGCGTCGATGCCGTCGTACCACACCTCCACCTGCTCGGGATGAACCTCGGGGTCCTCGTCGTCGCAGTCGCGCCCGCGCTCCCAACCGTCGCCGTCGCAGTCGTTGCCGCCCTCCCAGCCGTCGCAATTATCGTCGAGCTCGTTGTAGCAGACCTCGGGCGCGCCGGGGTTCACCGTCGGGTTGCTGTCGTCGCAGTCGGTGCCGCCCTCCATGCTGTCGCCGTCGTAGCCGTCGCCATCCACGTCGGTGAGGTCGTAGCCGTCGCAATCGTCGTCGCGGCCGTTGTAGGGGATCTCGGCGTGGCCCGGGTACACGTTGTTGTTGTCGGGATCGCAGTCCGCCTCGTCTGGCACGCCGTCGTCGTCGCGGTCGCCATCGTCGACGACGCTGGTGTCGTCGGTGTCGGCGACGCTGTCCTTGCTGGTGTCTTCAGGGGCGCAGGCGAGGAGGAACAACCACATGGGCGGACCTTATCCGCCGTCGCGACCCAGCCGCTTCACCAGCTCAGGCAGGTACTTCAGCGCGGCGTAGACCCTCATCGCCTCGCGCACCGGTCGTGCCGGTTCGCCGAGCCAAGTCTCGCCGGCCGGAATGTCGGTGTGAACGGCGGTCCGCGCGCCCAGCCGGGCGCCGTCGCCGATACGCCGGTGGTCGGCGACCCCCACCTGGCCAGCGAGGATCGCGCCCACGCCCACGTGGACCGAGCCCGAGAGGCCCACCTGCGACACCAGCACCGCGTGGGGGCCGATCACGCAGTTGTGGCCTACCTGGACGAGGTTGTCGATCTTGGCGCCCGGCCCGATGATGGTGTCGCCGAGCAGGCCGCGGTCGATGCAGGAACTGGCGCCGATCTCGGCACCGTCGCCCACCACCACGCCGCCCACGTGGACAATGCGACGCAGGCCCGCGGCGGTGGGCTCGTAGCGGAAGCCATCGGCGCCGAGCACCGCGTTGGCATGCACCCGGACGTTGCGACCGATTCGCACCCGAGGGTAGAGCACCACCCCGGGGAACAACACGCTTCCCTCGCCCACTTCACAGTCTGCCCCCACGCAGACGTTGGGGTGGAGCACGGCGGCGGGGTGGACCCGCGCCGAGGGGTGGATGGCGCCCCCAGGGGGCGCCTCGGGGAACCAGCCCTCGAGCAAGTCGGCAAGCGCCAGGATCGGCGACGGCACCACGATCGTCGCGCGCCCCTCCACCGGCCTGCGGGCCAGCAGCACGCCGGCATCCCCGGGCTCGCCCTTGTCGAGGAAGGCAAGGTCGGTCGGCGTGGCCTCGGCGAGCGTGGCCACGCCGCTGAGTTGGCGGTCGGCGCCGTGGAGCGGGGCGCCGAGCCGGGTGGCGACAGCAGAGGCGAGCTCGGGCGAAGGAAGTGGTCGCATCTAGGCCTTCCTCGCCAACAGTTTCTGCACCGCCCGCATCACCGAGTCGTCGGACTCGACCCCCGACACCTCGCCGAGCGGCACCCAGCGCGCCGCGAGCGCGTCGGTGCCCGCCACGAGCTCGCGGGAACGAGCGCGGAAACACACCCGCGCGTCGAAGTGCCGGTGGGCCGGGTCGCCCTTTCGGGCGGGGATCTCGTGCACGTCGACGTCGAAGAGGCCGCTCCCCAACGGCTGGATGTCGACGAGCCCCGTCTCCTCCTCGATCTCCCGCCGCGCCGCCGCGACGATGTCGGCGTCGCCCGGCTCCACGTGGCCGCCGGGCTGCAACCAGCGGCGAAACTTCTCGTGGAAGATGAGCAGCACGTCGGCCTCGCCGGGGGAGAGCACGAAGGCGCTGGCGGTGAAGTGGCCGGGCACCCAGTGGTCGCGGCCGAAGGGGTCGCCCTCGGCGGCCGCGAGCGCGAGGCAGTCGGCCACGTGCCGGGCCTCGGTGGCGTCGGCCACCTCGAGCGACTGCAACAGGCCACGGAGGTGCGCGAGGCGCGTCAAGGGCTGAGCCGGTCGATGGTGCGCGGGAAAGGCACCGTTTCCCGGATGTGAGGAATGCCGCACATCCAGGTGACGAAGCGCTCCAGGCCGAGGCCGAAGCCGCCGTGCGGCACCGAGCCGTAGCGGCGCAGGTCGAGGTACCACTCGAAGCTCGACATCGGGAGCTTGTGCTCCTCGATCTTGCGCAAAAGCACGTCGATCCGGTCTTCGCGCTCGCCACCGCCGATGATCTCGCCGTAGCCCTCGGGGGCGAGCACGTCGACCCCCAGCGCCCGCACCGGGTTGGCCGGGTCTTCCTTCATGTAGAAGGCCTTCACCGCCGTGGGGTAGCGGTGCACCATGATGGGGCGGTCGTAGCGCTTGGTGAGCTCGGTCTCGTGGGGGCTGCCGAAGTCGTCCTCGGGCTCCACCGGGTGGCCGATCTCGGCGAGGATCTTGCAGGCCTCGTCGTAGCTCATGCGGGGGAAGGGCTTGCGCACGTTCTCGAGGATGGAGATGTCGCGCTCGAGCTCCTGGAGCGCGCCGCGGCCGTGCTCCACCACGTGGCCGGTACACTCGACGAGGAAGTCCTCGGCGAGATCCATGATCTCCTCGAGCTGCGCCCAGGCGATCTCGGGCTCGACCATCCAGAACTCGGTGAGGTGGCGGCGCGTGCCGGACTTCTCGGCGCGGAAGGTGGGGCCAAAGACGTAGACCTTGCCAAGCGCCAAGGCCCCCGCCTCGCCATAGAGCTGGCCCGACTGCGACAGGTAGGCGGGACGGCCGAAATAGTCGGTCTCGAACAGCGTGCTGGTGCCCTCGCAGGCGTTCGGCGTGAAGATCGGCGCGTCGAACAGCGTGAAGCCGTGGCCATCGAAGTAGTTGCGGATGGCCTGCACCGCGAGGTGACGCACCCGCAGGATCGCGGCTTGGCGTCGCGACCGCACCCAGAGGTGCCGGTGGTCGTGCAGGAAGGCGGGACCGTGCTCCTTGGGCGTGATCGGGTAGCCCGTGGCCGGGGTGACGATGCGCGCCGTGGTGACGTGGAGCTCGAAGCCGAGCTTGCTCCGCGTGTCGGCGCGGACCGCGCCCTCGACGATGAGGCTCGACTCCTGGCCGAGGTGCCTGAGCGCCTCGAACAGCTCGTCGCCCAGCTCCGCCTTGTTGCACACGCACTGGACGATGCCGGTGCCGTCGCGCAGCTGGACGAAGAGGATCTTGCCCTTGCCGGCGGAGTTGTAGAGCCAGCCGCGCAGGGTGACGAGCTGGCCCTCGTGGGCGGCGAGCGCGGCGATGGTGGTGACGGGGGCGGGCATGGCGGTGTCTCCGGGGGCAACGCCGCTAACCCGCGCGCCGGTGGGCTACTGCAGCATCTTCTCCAGCGCCTTCACCCGGTCGCGCAGCTCGGCAGCGCGCTCGAAATCAAGCTGTGCCGCGGCTTGTTTCATCTCGGCGCGCAGGCGAGCCACGGTGAGTGGCACCGTCTCCAGCACCATCTCCGGCAACGCCTTGGCCTCCTCGTCGTCTCTCGGCACCTTGAGGTAGTCGGCGTCGAGGATCGCGGCGAGCGGGCTTTCCACCGCCTTGACGATCGTGCGCGGAGTGATGCCGTGTGCCTCGTTGTAGGCCAGTTGTTTCGCGCGACGGCGATCCGTCTCCGCCATCGCGCTGCTCATCGCGGCGGTGAGGTGGTCGGCGTAGAGGATCACTCGTCCCTCGGCGTTGCGGGCCGCGCGGCCGATGGTCTGGATGAGGGAGGTGCCGCTGCGCAGGAAACCCTCCTTGTCCGCGTCCATCACGCACACCAGCGCCACCTCCGGCAGGTCGAGCCCCTCGCGCAGCAGGTTGATGCCCACCAGCACGTCGAACTCGCCCTGTCGCAGCTCGCGCAGGATCTGCATGCGCTCGAGCGTGTCGACGTCGCTGTGCAGGTACTTCACGCGAAGCCCGATCTCCCGGTAGTAATCGGTGAGTTCCTGCGCCATGCGCTTGGTGAGCGTGGTGACGAGCACGCGCCAGCCGCGGGCGAGCGTGGCGCGAATCTCGCCGAGGGCGTCGTCGACTTGCGACTGGGCCGGCCGCACCTCCACCACCGGATCGAGCAGGCCCGTGGGACGGATCACCTGCTCCGCCACCACGCCCATCGCCTTCTGCAGCTCGTAGGGCGCCGGCGTGGCCGACACGTAGATCGCGCGGCACACCTTCGACTCGAACTCGGCGAAGGTGAGCGGGCGGTTGTCGAGCGCGGACGGAAGGCGAAAACCGAACTTCACCAGAACTTCTTTTCGACTCCTGTCGCCATGGTACATGCCGCCCACCTGGGGCACGGTGACGTGGCTCTCGTCGATGACGAGCAGCCAGTCGTCGGGGAAGTACTCCAGCAAGGTGGGCGGCGCCTCGCCCGGCGGGCGCTGCGTGAGATGCCGCGAGTAGTTCTCGATGCCGTTGCAGAAGCCCATCTGCTCGATCATCTCCAGGTCGAAGCTCGTGCGTTGCTCGAGCCGCTGGGCCTCCAACAATAGCCCCTGCTCGCGGAACTCTTGCAGGCGCCACAGGAGCTCGTCGCGGATGCTCTGCACCGCGCGGTCGATCTTCTCGCGGGGGGTGACGTAGTGGCTCGCCGGGTAGAGGCAGATCTTCTCGAGGGATTCCAGCCGCGTGCCCTTGAAGGGGTCGATCGCCCGCAGCGCCTCGACCTCGTCGCCAAACAGCTCGATGCGGATGGCGCGCTCGGCCTCGTGCGCGGGCACCACCTCGATCACGTCGCCGCGGGCGCGGAAACAGCCGCGGTGCAGGTCGGTGTCGTTGCGCTGGTACTGCAGCTCGACCAGCCGGGCGAGCAAGTCCTTCCGCCGGATCGTTTGCCCTGGTTCGAGCTGGAGGATCATGTTGTCGTAGGCCTCGGGCGAGCCGAGGCCGTAGATGCACGACACGCTGGCCACGATGATGACGTCGTTGCGCTCGAGCAGGCTGCGGGTGGCGGCGTGGCGCAGCTTGTCGATGTGGTCGTTGATGAGGCTGTCTTTCTCGATGTAGGTGTCGGAAGACGGGATGTAGGCCTCGGGCTGGTAGTAGTCGAAGTAGGAGACGAAGTACTCCACGGCGTTGTCGGGGAACAACTTCTTCATCTCGCCGTAGAGCTGCGCCGCGAGGGTCTTGTTGTGCGCGAGCAACAGCGTGGGACGACCCCAGCGCTGGATGACGTTGGCGATGGTGAAGGTCTTCCCGGTGCCGGTAGCGCCGAGCAACGCCTGGTGCGGCAGGTCGGAGTGCAGGCCGTTGACGAGCTGCTCGATGGCCTGGGGCTGGTCGCCGGCCGGCGCGTACTCGGTGGCGAGGCGAAATCCCATGGGTCCCGGGTAATCGCCGGGCAACCTGAACGCAAGTTCAGCCAACCTCCGCGCGCCGGAACAGCTACCTTTCGCCGATGCGCATGCTCGTGATCCTGTCCCTGGCCGCCTGCAACAACCTCGAGGCCGGCGTGAGCCTTCCCGCCAAGGACACCGGCGATACCGGCGAGGGCGGCGGAGGCGACACCGACACCCACGACACGGTCGATACCGACGACGACCAGGACGACGACGGCTTCTCGGCCGCCGATGGCGACTGCGACGACAGCGAGCCCAAGGTCTCGCCCGCCCGCGAGGAAGACGACGACGACGGTCTCGACAACGACTGCGACGGGCGCGTGGACGAGGACTTCAAGGGCGTCGACGTGGCCTACGTCACCAGCGGGGGGGAAGGTCACATCTACCAGATCGACCACATCGGCCGGCTGGAAGCCGATGTCCAGACCGGCGACTGCATCCCGATCTTCCTCGACGCCGCCCCGGATGGCGGCTGGTACGTCAACGACAACCTCGCGGCGGTGAGCCACGTGGCCACCGATGGCACCTGCACCCAGCTCGCCGATTTCAGCGAGGCGGACTGGCCGCCCTACGCGGTGACGGTCACCCCCGATGGCACCCTCTACGTGGTGCTTGCGGATCGGCTCTCGACGGTGGCGAGCGACGGCACCGTCACCGACCTGGCCTCGTGGGATCCCGAGACCGAGTTCTACCCGATCGGCCTCGCCTCCGACCCGCTCACCGGGACCGTGGGCCTGTTCGACTACTTCGGCGGCTTCGCGACGTACTCGCCCGCCAGCGGCTTTGCCTACGTGGTGAAGCCCGACTTCTCCAACCCCGCGCTCTACGGCGTGATCTCGGGCGCGCACGGCGACGACGGTGGCTGGTACGTGCCCGCCACCTCTGCGGCCGGCGTGGGTATCTTCCGCCTCGAAGGCACCGAGTGGGTGCTCCAGGACGAGTGGTCCGACGAGGACTGGAGCCCGTTCATGATGGCGGTGGACGCCGACGACCCCGACCGTCCCGAGTTCTACGTGAGCGCCACCGCAGGCGCCTACCAGGTGATCTGGCGCGTCATCCACGGCAGCAACGCCGCCGAGCACCTCTGGGTGTCGGACGGCTCCGACTTCGGCTACTTCTACGGCGTCGTCTCCCGGTTCTACTAGAGCGGGAGACGCCCCTGGAGGGCGCGGGCGAGCGAGGCGCGGTCGGCGAACTCGATCGCCGTCCCCACGGCGAGCCCGTGGGCGAGGCGCGTGACCTTGACCCCGAGCGGCGCGAGCAGCTTGGCCACGTAGAGCGCGGTGGTGTCGCCCTCCACGTCGGGGTCGGTGGCGAGGATCACTTCCCGCAGGTCGGGGGCGCGAGCCACCAGCTCGCGGAGGCGGAGCTGGTCGGGGCCGATGCCGTCGAGCGGGGAGAGCGCGCCGTGCAGGACGTGGAAACGGCCGCGGAACTCGCCGGCGGCGTCGATGGCGCCGACGTCCTGGGGTCGCTCGACCACGCACACCAGGGACGGATCGCGCTTGCCGTCGGCGCATCGCAAGCACGGGGACAGGGGTGACAGATCGCAGCAGGTCTCGCACTCGCGGATGCCGGTGCGCAGGTTGACGATCGCGTCGGCAAGCTGCGTGGACACCTCCGGGGACTGGCGCAGCAACCAGTAGGCGTAGCGAGTCGCGGTGCGCTCTCCCACGCCGGGAAGACGGGCGAGTTGCTGCACCGCGCGGCGGAAGGGGTCCATCAGAGGCCGAGCAAACCGGGTGGAAGGCCAAGCCGGGCAGCGAAACTCCGCATCGCCTCGGCCTGCGCCTCGCGCGAGCGGCGCACCGCGTCGTTGGTCGCGGCACGGACCAGGTCCTCGCACAGCTCGCGGTCGGCAAGTGCGCGCGGGTCGATATGCACCGCCAGCACGTCCTGGGCCCCGTTCATGCGCACCACCACGAGCCCGCTCCCGGCGCTGCCCTCCACCTCGGCACGCGCCGCCTCCTCCTGCACCGCCTTGAGCTGAGCCTGGATGCCCCCCATCGCGAACGGGTCCATCGAACCTCCCTGTCCCCAGCGCTAACTCCGCGCCGACCCCTCGTCGTCGTGCAGCTCTGGCTCGGCGTGCGTGAACGCGGGCGTCTCCCTCCCCGTGGGCTCGATGTCTTCGATCTCGGCGTCGAAGGTGGCCAGCAGCCGCTTGACCGCCTCGGAACGGCTCGCCGCCTCGCGCGCGGCGGCCCGTCGACCGAGATCCGCGTCTGATCGCGCCTCGCGCCCGGTTCGCCCGAGCACATCGTCGATCACCACCTCTACCCGGCGCAGCCCCGAGACCAGCGCAGCGAGGTCGAGGCGACCGAGGGTGTCGCGCACCAGGTCGCGCCACATCGGTTTCCGCACGCCCACGCGCAACGTGCCGCCTTCGAGGCCGATCGCAAACGACACGTCGTGCACTGAGAGGCGGGCGGCCTCGTCGAGGCGCGCAAGGAGGCGCTCGTAGGCGCGCTCGGCGGTGACGCCCTCGGGCAGGGGCGGCGACGCGGCGGCCACGGCCGGCGGGGAGGTGGTCTCCGCCGGGGCCGACGGCGCCGGTACGGATTCGACGGGCGAGCGAGGAGGAAGCTTTACCCTCGCCTCTCGTCCTCCGGGGAGCTCTGGGGCTCGCGCGCCTGCGGCCGCGCCACGGGGGCCAGCGGCGCGCCACGGAGGCGACGCTCGAGCTCGGCCAGCCGGTCGACCAGGCCGCTGAGAGGCTCGGCGGGCCGGATGGAAACGAGCCGCGCGACTGCCATCTCCAGCACCGCGCGGGGGCGCGCCGACCGCGCCACCTGGTCGTGTACCTCGAGCAGGACGTGGAAAGTGCGGGCGAGCTGCTCCGGCGGCAAGCCCCTGGCCAACTCGGCAAGGCGCTCCCGCTCCTCCACGGGGATGTCCATGTGCTTGTGGGCCCGGGGCGCCATCGCCACCAGGGCCGTGTCGCGGATCAACTCCAGCAACTCGCCGGTGAACTGCGCGATCTCGTAGCCACCGTCGTAGACGGCCGCGATCGCGTCGAGGCACCGCGGGGCGTCACCCTCGAGCACGCCGCCGAGCATGTCGTGCAGGACCCGGCGATCGACGAGCCCCAGGATGTCGGCCACCGCCTGGTCGGTCGGGCTGTCGCCGCCGAAGCTGATCACCTGGTCGAGCAGGCTCTGGCTGTCGCGCATGGAGCCCTCGCCCGCGCGGGCGACCATGCGCAGCGCGGTGTCGCTGACATTGACCTTCTCGGCATCGCAGATGAGCCGCAGTCGCTCCACCACCACCGCCTGCGGGATGCGCTTGAAGTCGAAACGCTGCACGCGGCTGAGGATCGTCTCGGGGATCTTCTGCACCTCGGTCGTGGCGAAGATGAACTTCACGTGCGGAGGGGGCTCCTCCAGCGTCTTCAGGAGCGCGTTGAACGCGCTCGTGGAGAGCATGTGCACCTCGTCGATGATGTAGACCTTGAAGCGCGCGACACTCGGCACGTAGCGCACGCCGTCGCGCAGCTCGCGCACGTCGTTGACGGAGTTGTTGGACGCGGCGTCGATCTCGATGACATCCGTGCAGTTGCCGAGGGGGATCTCCCGGCAGGGGCCGCACTCGCCGCAGGGGGCAAGCGACGGCCCACGCGCGCAGTTGAGGGAGCGCGCGAAGGCGCGGGCGGCGGTGGTCTTGCCCACGCCCCGGGCCCCGGTGAAGAGGAAGGCATGGTGGATTCGCCCGGACTTCAGGGCGTTGCCCAGCGTGCGGGTGACGTGCGACTGGCCCGCGATCTCCTCGAGCGTGAGCGGGCGCCACTTGCGCGCGATGGCGAGGTAGCCTTCGGACATGAGAATCCATAGCCGGAAAGTGGATCGCGCGCGGGGGTGATGGCCGGGCACCCCACACCCCCCAGCCCGCGCTACCGTTGCTACCTCTCGGTCCTGGCGGGGTTCACGGGGCTAGAGTCATGGGACCCGACCATCACCGCCGCGCGCGACATGCACGTGGAGTCGGGATGGCGGACAGGGCGGGATTCGAACCCGCGGTACCTTGCGGTACACACGATTTCCAGTCGTGCACCTTCGACCACTCGGTCACCTGTCCTCACAACAATGGCGGAGAGGGTGGGATTCGAACCCACGTTAGGGAAGCCCTAAAATAGATTTCGAGTCTATCGCCTTCAACCACTCGGCCACCTCTCCGGAAAAGTCTAGCGATCCTTGGTTCTGAGCCGACGGAAGAAGTCACGCAGCATGGCTGCCGACTCCTCTCCGAGCACACCCGGCACCACTTCGAAGTGGTGGTTGAGGCCCGGGTAGTGGCTGAGGTCGCCGAGCGTGCCGCAGAAGCCGCCCTTCGGATCGGGGGCCGCGTAGACTACGCGGGGCACGCGCGCGAGGATGATCGCGCCGGCGCACATCGCGCAGGGCTCGAGGCTGACGTAGAGGGTGCAGTCGGCGAGCCTCCAGTCGCGACGGGACAGCGCAGCGGCGCGGATGGCCAGCAGCTCCGCGTGACCACAAGGGTCGCAATCACGCTCGCGGGTGTTCCTCGCGGCGGCAATCTCGCGGCCCTGGGCAACGACGACGGCGCCGATGGGCACCTCACCCGCGCCCGCGGCCTCGGCCGCGAGCTCCAGCGCCCGGCGCATCCAGGACACGTCGATCTCAGCAGGATCTTGGGTTGACGTCAAAGAGCACCGGGCGGCACGACACCCCCACGGC
>VGRQ01000124.1 GCA_016875315.1 Deltaproteobacteria bacterium
CCCGATGGAACCCAGCCGCAGGAACGTCGTGAGCGGATACCACTTGAATGCGCACCGTCGTGAGCGGTCGCAGTTCGAGTGCACAGCTGCGGGGGCGTAACGCTGAGAGCGAGCGGCGCGGTCATGGGTAAACCGACACAATTCGCGAGGTGCGCCCACTCCAGACGCCCGGTGGCGCCCCGCGAGGCGCCCAGTTGTGCACTCAAGTGGTGTCCGCTTGCGACGATGTGCACTCAAGCGCTATCCGCTGACGACGCGGGGCGTTGGTATCGTCGTGGATGTGGGTGTCAGCGAGTCTAACGGGGGGCCGTTGGGGAGCCCTCCCGCGACGACCAGGATCCTGCTGGCCCGCCGTCGGTGGCAGGGGGCGAAACTGGGGAGGGCGTGCGGTGGGCGGGGTGAGGAGGCCGAGGGGGCGGACGACGACTTCCCGCTGCGACGGGGGCGCGCTATGAGGGAGGTGTGCTTCAGCCGACACCATGGTTCCGCAGCGACGATGGCGACTTCGTCCTCTACGAAGGGGACAGTCTGGATCTGTTGCCGCGCCTCGCCGACGTTGAGGCGAAGCTAATCTTCGCCGATCCGCCGTACTTCCTCTCCAACGGCGGCGTGACTTGCCAGTCGGGGCGGATGACCTCGGTGAACAAGGGCGCGTGGGACCGGCTCGCGTCCGTCGGCGAGATGCACGCCTTCAACACCGCCTGGCTCGAGCGCTGTCGGCAGCGCCTTCATCCAGACGGTACCGTCTGGGTGTCAGGGACCCGGCACGTGATCTACTCGGTCGGCTTTGCCATGCAACAACTCGGCTTCAAACTGCTCAACGAGATCACCTGGGAGAAGCCCAATCCCCCACCGAACCTGAGTTGTCGATACTTCACCCACTCGACCGAAACCTTGCTCTGGGCCGCGACGAGCGAGCGGAGCAGACACACCTTCAACTACGACGACATGCGGCGAATGAACGGCGGCAAACAGATGAAGGCGGTCTGGACCCTGACCGCCCCCGGAGCCGGAGAGAAGACCGAGGGCAAGCACCCCACGCAGAAGCCGCTCTCGCTCCTGGAGCGAATCCTCCTCGCCGCCAGCCGTCCCGGGGACCTCGTTCTCGACCCCTTCAACGGCAGCGGAACGACGGGCATCGCGGCGATGCGGTTGGGCCGCCGCTATGTGGGAATCGATACCGACGACGGCTTTCTGGACCTCACCAAGAAGCGGTGGACTATTGCTCGATCCACGCCCCCCCTGTTCGCCACCGGATGACGCAGATGTTTCCTTTGCTGCCGAACGGACCGTACGACACGTTCCCTGCCCGAACGAGACAACTCGCGCCGGGCGACCACCTCGTTGAGCGCCTTCAAAGCTGGTACTTCATTGGAGTCACGAAGCCTGGGTACAAGGGAGAGCACGACTTTGCCGTCTCGCTCTTCGAGTCGGATGGGCGGACCCGCGGAAAGTCCCTTTCCCACGTCGACATGCTTCGTGACTTCGATGCCGCACTTCGGCGCGATCGCGCTCGGGGCATCGCCTTCGTCGATCACGCGTTCGAGGTGTTCGGCGGGGCCGAACCTGAAGGCGCCGTGCGCGACCTCGGTTGCGTTCAGCCCACCGACTTCATCGTGAAGTCGCTGAAGTGGATCTGGGCGCAGGAGGACATCAACTACCCGATGCCCCGCTATCAGGGCCGGAAGATGGCTGGATTCAGGCTGCAAGAACTGGTTGACGGTGTGCCGCTCGCTACTGTGCTGGCGCGTGCCGAGGTCAAAGGCCGGCCCCCGCCGGAGATCGGGGGCGTGCACTACGATCGCGTGGTCAGGGCGCTTCGTCCTCGCCGCGGCGGCCTATGACAGTCGCACGAACGAAGCTGTAAGTCAAGTCCTGAGCTCGATTCGCACGGCGGCCTCGAGCATTCCCTTCGACGCGAGCTTGATGTTGACCAGCCAATCCATCGCACCGAACGCCTCCCTGAGGGGGTTCTGCATGGACTGCCACCCCAAGCCATCCGTCACCCAGACGAAGCCGACGCCGGCCGCCCTGAAGGTCTCGTGCGCGCGCGGTGTACTCACGGGCGATCGCAGGAGGTTTCGATCCAGAGGATCCATAGTGGTTGACCTCAAGCACGATGAAGCGGCGACGGTGGGGAGCCCGGGTCCAGAGCGCGAAGTCCCACACCAGGCCATTCGCGCTGGATGGAAGGGAGCATCCCATCTGCCGCAAGCGGTCGGAGGACACCTCCGCTTCGCCCTCAACACCGGGGACTGCTTGGAGCACCTGGCTCACCCATGGCCGAAGGGCTCGCACTCCGCAGTCGCCGCCCCGGTTCTTCCGGGCATTGGTGTCCATTCCCACCTCGACGCCGACCACGTAGTCGCGCACCGAGGTGATGTGCTCAAGCAGGTCGAGTATCCCCGAGGCCACGAGAAAGAGAGAGTAGTGTTCTACAGCCGCGTCCAACTTCGCGGCCGACGGGGCCTCAAAGTCGTAGCTTGCAACCCGCGCGGAGGCGAGATCCTCGACCAGAACGACCGGCCCGCGACATGCCACGAGAATCGGCAGCGCGGGGATGATCTGCGGGTACCGGCGAAGCAGTGCCCGTGCGGCGTCCAGGCGATCCGGCTTCTTGCAGAGCGTGGACAACAACGCCAGCTCAGCTTCGAAACGGCCAGCATTGGCGATCGCCTTGGCCCAATCGACATAGAAGTTGGCGTCGTAGTAGTTCTGCAGGTGGCCGACAAAGTGTCGGAACGCCGCGTCCTGCGAGGTCGCGCCGAAGGTTCTGGCATAGAAGTCAAGGTGCGCCATGGCCGGCGACATCCTCCGTACGCGGGAACAGGGGTTGCTGGGGAGCAGCACGAGCGGGCGTCCCAACCTCATAGTTCGTGACCAGCAGCTCGCGGATCTTGCCTCGGCCAGAGGCGACGGAATTGATGGAGCGTGAGGCCATGACGTAGTGCTTGTACATGCCAGGGCGGTCGTACAGGTTCTCGATCAGTGTCGCCGTACTGTTCGAGGCCATCCACTGGCACTGATCACTGAGGCCGGAGAGCATTGCAGCCAGAGCGGCCTGGTCGTCCCGCGAGAACCCGTCCTTGGCGTAGGCCGTGAACGAAGAGGTCTGCGAGAGCGGCTCGTAGGGGGGGTCGGCGTAGACGAAGTCGCCCTCGTGCACGTGCTTGCCGAGGCTCCGGAACTCGCCGACCTCCAACGTCACACCTTCTAGGAGCCGAGAAGCAGCGCGGAGGTGGTCCGGGTCGAAGATGGTCGGCGCGGTGTAGTTGCCCATCGGCACGTTGAACTCGCCCCTGCTGTTCAGGCGATGGAGTCCGTTGAAGCACGTCTTGTTCAGGTAGAGAAAGCGGGCAGCGGCGGCCAGCGAACCCGCGTCAGGGCGTGAGGCGCGGACGCCATAGTAGTAGGTCTTTCGGCGTTCATCCGTGATGCCCGGCTCGTTATGGCGGGCTCGGTGCTCCGCCAGGAGCGGTATGAGGCTCTCGACGTTGTCCCTGACCTGAACGAAGAGGTTGACGAGCTCGGGGTTCGCGTCAAGTAGCGTTGCGCGAGATGGTGAGCGGGTCTGGACGACTTCGAAGAATACGGCGCCCGAGCCCATGAACGGCTCGACGTACCCGCGGCCGGCGAGCGAGCGCGGCAGGAAGCGTCCGAACTGCTCCAAGAGCTGCCCCTTCCCCCCCGCCCACTTGAGGAACGGTCCCACTCGGCTGCTGTTGGCGGACGTGATCTGCATGACGGCTCTTATCCCGCGGACGGGACGAAGCCCAGCGGTTAGGGCAGGGCACCGAACTCGGCCTCGAGACCTCTTCGGAGCATGTGCCGACCGCTTTCCGTCCAGTATGTGACGTCCTGCTCGATGAACAGCCACTTGGCAACGAGAAGCGCGCGCTCAGCATCCGCGTCGCGCCGAAGCAAGTTGAGGTCTGCGAGAACTACGCCGCTCGCCTCGCAGTCCCAGATTCGTCGCAACGCGAGGAGCAATTCCGCACGATGGCTCGGCGACCGGGCGGCGACGCGGCGCATGGCGCTCTGCAGGTCACCGTGCGATGGCGGGGCGTCGTTCCCGTTCTTATACCTGGTGAAACCTTCACAATAGACCACGAAATCAGCTCCCTTGTTCTTCCACGCTGGGCGTCGAAGGTAGACGCGCCCGCCGTCGGATAGGAATTCGACGTCATAGCGGTAGGTGTTGCGCTCAGAGGGGGTCCCAGGCAGCTCCTCGATCCAGGCTGCGAGCACCTCAGCGCGGACGCCCGCTCGGTCGGTCGCGGCGAGTACCAGGGTGCGGTGGAAGGCCTGAACTGCCATCGGCCGCGGGTATCGCGGTGCCCGGGGCGGCGCTTCCGTTCGGCTTGCTCGGTACGTGCGGGGCTTCCCACGCCTTGAGCGATCCCGGTCGGCCCGGCGCTTCTCTCGCCGCCTAGACGCTTCACGAAAGATGGCAGAGTTCCGTTGGGAAGCACGGAAGCGCGGTCCCGCCTCAGGGCGCGACATGCCGGGAGAGCGCGAGCACCAGCGGCTCGCCGAGCGCCTTCATCGGAAGCAACTCGGCCTTCGCGACTGTGCTCGGGGCGACGCCCAGCCGTTGTGCCGCAGCGCGCTGGGCCAGTCCGGCCGCCGTTCGCCAGCGAGCGAGATCCGCGCACGTGTAGGTCGCCGGTGCGCGTGCAGCGGACGGCGGCTGCGGCGACGGAGCCGGCGGGCGGGGCTCTTGCCTCCCGTGGGGGATCACGGTGCCCCTGGGACCGCGACGGTGCCAGGCTCGCCGTCGCCGGGGGCAAGTCCAACCCCCGCCCCGGCCGAGGTCGAAGATGCACAGCTGGAAGACGACGATACACCCATCGCGGGGCCGCCTGCGGGTCCTGGTGACGGGCCCGGAGGGCGACGAGATCCTGAAGGCGGCGCTGCCGCCGTTCCCGCGCCACCCGCGGGCGCTGCTGACGCTGCTGGAGTCGCTGTCGCTCTGGGCGGGCAGCCCGCTCGCCGCTGCCATCTCTGCGGCGCCGCCGCTGGACTGGCGCTGCGCCGACGCCCTCTTCGGCGACGGCCTGTTCCCGCCGGACCGCGCGCTGGTGCGGCTCGAGGTGCTACCCCCCACCCGCCCCAGGTAAACCCGGCGGTGCAGGCGGTCAAGTAGGTGAGCAGCGCTGGACGCTCCGTCGCGAGTGTATCATCCCGTCTCAGACCCGCGGCGCGCCGGGATACCGACGCGCATGCCCGGCCCCTCGCGCAATGCGCCCTGCCCGTGCGGCTCCGGCCGGAAGGGCAAGGGCTGCTGCGGTCGCTACCTCGACGGCGAGCCGGCCCCCACGCCCGAGGCGCTGATGCGCTCGCGCTACACCGCCTACGCCACCGGCGCCTGCGGGTACATCGTGGACACCACCCTGCGCGGCAGCGCCCACTGGCGCGACGACCGCGCCACCTGGCTCGCGGAGCTGCGGGCCTACACCTCGACGGTGCGCTTCGAGGGGCTGGTGGTCCACTCGTCCTCCGCCGATGGCGACGCGGGGCGAGTGTCGTTCACCGCGCGGCTCCGGCAGGGTGATCGCGAGGTGGATCAGCACGAGGACAGTCGTTTCCAGAGGGTGGCTGGCCGGTGGTACTACGCCTAGCAGCCGCCGCCGTGGCTCACGAGGTAGCCGCGGTCGGCGGCGCTCACGCGGAGAAAGGCCCCGCACCCCTCCGACCACTCCCAGCCCCAGGAGCCTGGCTCCACCACGGCGGCGCCCTCTCCGCCGTCGGCCGCGTCGATTTTCACGACGCCGCTGGTTCGTGGTAGTCCCAGTCGCGACAGCTGGCCCTGGCTGCCAACGCAGTTCCGGGCCGCCGCCCAGAAGGCGTCGCGTGGCACGTCGGGAAGGTACAGCGTCTCGCTGCCCCACTCGTAGCCCTCGTTCAGCTCGTAGTAGCCGCCGCCGTGCAGGGGCGTCCGGCGCGTGACGTCGCAAGCGCCGTCCATGCCCTCGTCGCCGATCCCCATCGACGCGCAGCTCGCGCGCATCACTTCCTCGGGTGCGCCCGCGTGGCCGATGGCCAGCGCCCAGTCGGCGAGCGAGGTGCACGTGGTGGGCGGGGCCGCGTGAGTGAGGAGGAATCCGTCGAAGGCATAGCCGGCGAGGCCGTCAACCCAGACGGGAACCCAGCCCCCCTCGATCCCCGACACGGTCTCCCGGCTGGTCGCGCCCCCGGTCACGACGAAGGCGGTGCCCCGTGTGAACTCGCCGATCTCGGCCGCCGACGAGGAAGCCGCGGCGCGGACCTTCAGGGCGGAGGCGGCAACCACGTACATCGTGACCCCGGCCGGAGCATCCTCGGCCGCTCCCTCCTCTGGCACCTCCGGGAGATCGTCGAGGAGCCCACCGCAGCAGCAGGCCGTCGCGAACACGCCCACGCCGCAGCCGTTGAGCAGGAGCTTCATGGGCGCATGGTACCAGGGGGCGGCGCGCTCTCCGCCGCCATCGCCGCGAGCGTCCCGCGCAGGACGGTATCGGGATTGAGCGAGATGGAGTCGATCCCTTGCTCCACCAGGAACTGCAAGAACTCCGGGTGGTCGCTCGGCGCCTGCCCGCAGATGCCGATCTTCCGGCCACTGTCGTGCGCGGCGCGGATGACGCGGGCGATGGCGCGGGTGACCGCCGGGTTTCGCTCGTCGAAGAGCCGCGCCACCAGCTCGGAGTCGCGGTCGACGCCGAGGATCAGCTGGGTGAGGTCGTTGCTGCCGATGGAGAAGCCGTCGAACACCTCGGCGAACTCGGTCGCCAGCTCCACGTTCGACGGCAACTCGCACATCACGTACACCTCGAGCCCGTCGCGACCGCGCTCGAGGCCGTGCCTCGCCATCTCCGCGAGCACGAGGCGGCCTTCCTCCGGCGTGCGGCAGAAGGGCACCATCAGCACCACGTTGGCGAGGCCCATGTCCTGCCGCACCCGGCGAAGCGCCTGGCACTCGAGCGCGAAGGCGTCGCGGTAGCGCGGGTCGTAGTAGCGCGAGGCCCCGCGGAAGCCGATCATCGGGTTCTCCTCCCGGGGCTCGTAGGCCTCCCCCCCGAGCAGGTGCGCGTACTCGTTGGTCTTGAAGTCCGACAGGCGGACGATGACGGGGCGCGGGAAGAAGGCGGCGGCGATGGTGCCCACGCCCTGCGCGAGGCGCTCCACGAACCAGCCCGGGCCCGGCACGAAGCCGCGTGCGGCCTTGGCGATCTGGGCCTGGAGCGACGGGTGGAGCGTGCCGTACTCCAGGAGCGCCCGGGGATGGACCCCGATCCAGTTGCTGACGATGAACTCCAGTCGCGCCAGTCCCACGCCGTCGCTTGGAAGTCGCGACAGGCGGAATGCCTCGGCGGGGTTGCCGACGTTCATCATGACTCTCGTGCGCGGTCGCGGCACCTCGCCGAGCGGGGTGCGCTCGACGTGGAAGGGAACGGCGCCGCGCAGCACCCGGCCCTCGTCGCCGCGGTCGCAGGCCACGGTGACCAGGTCGCCGTCGCCCACGCGCCCGGCGGTATCGCCGACGCCCACCACCGCGGGGATGCCGAGCTCCCGGCTGACGATGGCGGCGTGACAGGTGCGCCCGCCGCGGCTGGTGACGATCGCCGCCGCCTTCTTCATGATCGGCTCCCAGTCGGGGTCCGTCCGGTCGGCCACCAGCACCTCGCCGTCGCGAAACTCGCCCAGGTGGTGCACGTCGGTGACCGCCCGCGCCGGGCCGCTGCCGACGCGGTCGCCGACCGATCGGCCGGTGAGGAGGGTCTCCCCGGTGCCGTCGAGCACCCAGCGCTCCAGCACGGTGGCGTCGCGCCGGGCCACGACCGTCTCGGGACGGGCCTGCACGATGAACAGCTCGCCTGTCCGGCCGTCTTTCGCCCACTCCATGTCCATGGGCACGCGGTCGCCCCGGGCACTTGAGTAGTGGTCTTCGATCACGCAGGCCCAGCGGGCGAGCGTGAGCACTTCCTCGTCGTCGAGCACGAAGCGGGCCCGATCGGCAGCCGGCGCGGGGAGGGTGCGCGTGCCCCGGGTGCCTCCGGTCGCGTAGACCATCTTCAGCTCCTTCGCGCCGAGCGATTTCTGCAAGATGGGTGAAAGTCCACGGGCCAGTGCGGGTTTGAACACCACGAATTCGTCGGGGTTCACCGCCCCTTGCACCACGGTCTCCCCGAGGCCCCAGGCGCCTGTCACCAGCACGACGTCGGGGAAGCCGGTCTCGGTGTCGATGGAGAACATCACGCCGGAGCAGGCGAGGTCGGCCCGTACCATCCGCTGCACCCCGACCGACAGCGCCACGGCGTCGTGCGCGAAGCCCTTGTCCACCCGGTAGGAGATGGCGCGGTCGGTGTAGAGCGAGGCCATGCAGCGCCGGACGGCGTCGAGCAGCGCCGCCTCGCCGCACACGTTGAGGAAGGTCTCCTGCTGGCCGGCGAAGCTCGCGTCCGGCAGGTCCTCGGCGGTGGCCGAGGAGCGCACCGCCACGTCGATGCCCCCGGGCACGCCGTCGCCCAGGCCCCGGTAGGCCTCCACCACGGCGCGCGCGAGGTCGGCTGGCAGGGGCGTGGCGAGGATGGCGTCGCGGATGGCGCGGCCCACGCGGGCGAGGCCGTCGGCGTTGCCGGTGTCGAGGTTCACCAGGAACCTGGCGATCCGCTCGCGGAGACCGTCCTGTGCCAGGAAGGACCGGAAGGCGTCGGAGGTGGTGGCGAAGCCGTCGGGCACCCGCACGCCCTTCGGCGACAGCGACCGGACCATCTCGCCGAGCGAGGCATTCTTGCCGCCCACCACGGGCACGTCGGCGAGGGTCAGCGAGGAGAAGGGGAGGACGAGGGGAGAGGGCATCGTCAGTCGAGCTCCACGCGCTGGCCGGGCCGCGCCACCTCGGCCTCCCAGCCCAGCACGTCCCTGATGCGGACCCGGAGCATGTCGGAGGCGGCGGGCTCGCCGTGGTTGATCCAGGCCTTGCGGGGCGGGGTGCGCAACGTGCGGAGCCACTCGAGCAGCTCGCCCGCGTCGGCGTGCGCCGAGAGGCTGTCCATGCGCAGGCGCTCCGCCTTGATCGGGATGAATTGCCCGTGGATCTTCACGCCCTCGGCGCCACCGAGCAGGGCCTGCCCGCGCGTGCCGGCCGCCTGGTAGCCCACGAGCAGGACCGCG
The DNA here is from genome assembly GCA_016875315.1 of Deltaproteobacteria bacterium. GTDB lineage: Bacteria > Myxococcota_A > UBA796 > UBA796 > SXON01 > SXON01. The sequence continues at coordinate 9,154 of VGRQ01000124.1, forward strand.
TTGTTCGGGTCGCGACCGCGGTGCGCGAGGTGATGCACGATGCGGCCGCCGGTGGCCATGCCACTCCCGGCGAGGATGATCATCGGGCCATCGCGCTTGTTGAGCGCCTTGGATTCGTCGGGGGTGCGCGCGTAGGTGGCGGCGCGGCACATCGCGGTGCAGCCGTCGTGATCGAGGCGATGGTCGGTCACGTGTTTGCAGTAGAGCTGCGTCGCGTCGATCGCCATCGGGCTGTCGAGGAACACCGGCACGTCGGCGATGCGGTGGTCGGCCTTGAGCCTCGCGATCAGGTGGAGCAGGGTCTGCGCGCGCCCCACGGCGAACGCGGGCACCATCACCACGCCCCCGCGGTCGAGCACCGGGCGCAGCGCGCGGGCGAGGGCGTCGGCCGGGTCGCCCACCTCGTGTTTGCGGTCGCCGTAGGTCGACTCCACGACGATGCCGTCGCAGGCCTCCAGCGGATCTGGCGGCAGGAAGATCGGGTCGCCCGGGCGACCCACGTCGCCCGAGAACACCACGCGCCGACCGCCCGCGTCGAGTTCCACCCGCGCCGCGCCGACGATGTGGCCGGCGCGCCGGAACCGGGCGCTCACCCCCTCGACCGGCTCGAAGCTCCTGCCGTAGCCGACGGGAGACAAGAGTTCCAGGGCGCGCTCCGCGTCTTCGCGGGTGTAGAGCGGGAGCGCCGGGTGGTGACGGCTAAAGCCGCGCTTGTTGGCGTAGCGTGCGTCTTCTTCCTGCAGGTGGCCCGCGTCGGGAAGCAACACGCGGCAGAGGTCGGCTGTCCCCTCGGTGCACCAGGCCTTGCCGTGGAAGCCCGCCTTGGCGAGCGCGGGCAAGTAGCCGGCGTGGTCGATGTGGGCGTGGGTGAGCACCACGGCGTCGAGCGTGTGGGCGTCGAAGGGCGGCTGCGCGCGGTTCTGGAGGCGGAGCGCTTTCAGCCCCTGGAACAGGCCGCAGTCGACGAGCACCCGCGCGGCGCCGGCCTCGACGAGGGTCTTGGAGCCGGTGACGGTGCCGGCGCCACCGTGAAAAGTGAGATGCATGGTCGTGACGAGGCTGCAATCAGCGTGCCAGTCCCGCGCGTGGGGCCGACCTACGCGAGCTTCTCGATCCGCAGCCGCGTGATCTTCGCCTGCTCGCCGGCCGCGATGCGCAGCTCCTCGTCGGGGCGGTTGTCGATGCGCTCGTGCAGCCGCGCCAGCATCTCGCCGGCGCCGAGCCCGCTGGCGCACACGATGAAGATGTGGCCGAACTTGGCCTCGTAGGCCTGGTTGCCGTGAGCCAGCGACTGGAGCGTGGCCTCGCCGGCCCGCGCCACGCCCGCCTGCTCGCCGGCCGACCACTCGGCGGTGGCGGCGAACTTCTCGCGGAGCTTGTGGATGTCGGCGCCGATGCGCGGGTGGTGGGTGAAGGCCTCGAGCCAGTCGGCGCGGTCGAGGCGCCACCAGCGGCGCTCGGCCTCGCCGAAGAGCTGCGCCCGGCTCTGGTACGGGCGACCGGCGGCGAAGCTCGCCACCCAGCGGGCGGAGCCACAGCAGCGAGACAGCTCCTCGCTCGTGGCGTGGTTCACGCGGTCGACCAGCGAATCGGGCGCGACCTCGTGCGAGGGGTGTCCCCAGGCGCGCAGGCGGGAGATGCCGCCGTCGGGGTA
>VGRQ01000125.1 GCA_016875315.1 Deltaproteobacteria bacterium
TCGGCGGGGTGCGCCGACGACGGGGGCGTGCCCCGCACCCGCGATTCCAGCCAGCCGCGCGCCCGCCCGCGCAGCTCGTCGATGAGGCTCATTCCCCCGACTCACTCACCGGGAACCTCGAACTCGAAGTCCATCTCCTCGCCAAGCTCCTTCTGCATGAAGGACTTCAGTCGCGACTTGATGCGCGCCTCGATCTGCCGGATGCGCTCCTTGCTCACCTGGTAGCGGTCGCCGATGTCGGAGAGGCTGGCCGGCTCGTGCGCCATCAAGCGTTCCCGCCAGATCGCGCGCTCGCGCTCGTCTTCCAGGGTGGCCTCGAACTGCCGGAGCCGGGCCTGCACCAGCTCGCCGAGCTGGGTGCCTGCCACGCGCTCCTCGGGGCCCACCTGGTCTTCGTCGGCCACCACGTCGTGGAGCGGTCGCCCCTCCTCGCTGGCCACCGGCGCGTTGAGCGACATCGCCGGGGCCCGCATGTGCTGGTCGACCGCGATCACCTCGCTCTCCGGCACCTCGAGCCGCTCCGCCAGCTCGCGCGGCGTGGCGGCGTGGCCCTCGGCGAGCAAGCGCTGGCGCTCCTTCTGGAGCTGGAAGAACAGCTTGCGCCCGTTGCGCGTGGAACCGAGCCGCACGAGGCGGAAGTTGTCCATCAGGAAGCGCAAGATCATCGCCCGGATCCAGTACTGGGCGTAGGAGCTGAAGCGGATGCCGCGGGTGGGATCGAAGCGAGAGAGGGCCTCCACCAGCCCCACGTTGCCCTCCTGGATGAGGTCGAGCACGTTGGCCCACTGCCGGTGGTACTGGAAGGCGATCTTCACCACCAGGCGCAGGTTGGCAGTGACGAGCCGTTCCGCGGCGGCCGGGTCGCCCTGCTCGTAGTACTCGGCCGCCACCTTACGCTCTTCCTCGGGGTCCAAAAGCGCGTAGCGCCGGATCTCCTGGAGGTAGTGGGTGAGCAGGTCGCCCCCGCCGGCCAGGGTGTGTCCCGTTCCGCGCGACGCCACGGCCAGCGTGCCGCCGAGGCCGGGCATGCGGGGGAGGGGGCGCCTCGCCTCGTTGCCGAGCGGGTCGACGATCTCGCCGCTCTCGTCGAGAACGTCGCTCTCGTCGGCCTCGCCGTCTTGCTCGTCGTTCTCGTCGGGATCGGGGTTCATCGGGGGTCCTCGCGGCGCCGGGGCCGGATGATTCCCGGGGCCAGCAGCGAGGCCACGGCCGCGGGAGTGCCGGCGATGAAGGGTTCACCCGCGCCGCCGACGATGTCGGGCATGGCGCCGCCGGGAAGGCAGGCTGCCGTGCCGCCCACGGCGTCTATCAGGGCGAGGCCTGCCGCGGTATCCCAGGGGTGCCAGCCCGGGGCGACGATCGCCGCCTCGGCCGCCCCGCGCGCCACGAGGGCAAGGTGCGCGGCGGTGCCACCCACGTTGCGTCCCTTGTTGCGGGACTGCAGCTCCGCGTAGGCGTGGAAGCGCGAGGGCAGGTAGAGGCTACGCGGTGCTTGTCGCGACGAGAGCTGGGGCAGGACCTCGTCGCCGAACCAGCCGGTGCCGGCCTCGAAGAAGTAGTACTCGTCGACGCGGGGCAGGTAGAGCCCGGCGCAGTCCACCACCCAGCCCTCGCGCCCGGGGACGACCCGCGCCACGGTGGGCCCCCAGTGGGCGAGTCCCTCCACGAAGCAAGAGGTGCCGTCGATGGGATCCACCAGCCAGGTCGGACCCGTCCCCAGTTGGCCGCCGAGCTCCTCGCTGGCGATGGCCTCGCCCGGGTAGTGCTCGGCGAGAAAGGCGCGGATGGTCCGGTCGGCGGCGACGTCGGCGCGGGTAACGGGCGTGCCGTCGCCTTTCTGGTCGACCCACATGGAGGGACTCCACGCCGCGGCGGCGTCGCGACCGGCGGTGGAGAGCATCTCGCGGAGGAGGGCGTGGCGCGGGGGAGGCATGCGGGGCGCGAGCGTATCCGCGTGCGGGGCGGGTGCGATCGCGAAGGCGGGTCCGCCAGCCTCCCTGTCGCGACGCGAGGAGGCGTCGTCGTCGGAGCCTGCGGGGTGTCGATGCCGTCGGCCCCGGCTTCGGGAGAGGTGCCGACCGGGGGAGGTGCCCCCGCGAGCGACCGCGCGACCGGGGCGGGGCCGTCGCAAGTGACACGCCGACCGGCCCTAGGTCGGCAACCTCGCGAGAGGTTTGCCACTTCGGGCCGCACGGGAGCGCTGATGTCGCCCTCTCGGGCCCGCGCGGGCGGCGCGGTGGGCCCGGGGGCCGTCGCAAGCGGCATGCCGACCGGCCCCAGGTCGGCAACCTCGCCGGAGGTTGGGCACTTCGGGCCGCTCGGGGGCGCCGATGTCTCCCTCTCGGGCCCGCGCGGGAGGCTGCGGGGAGCCGGGGGCCGTCGCAAGCGACACGCCGACCGGCCCCAGGTCGGCAACCTCGCCGGAGGTTGGGCACTTCGGGCCGCTCCCGAGCGCTGATGTCGCGATTTCGGGCCCGCGCGGGAGGCGCTCGGGGCGCCTCGCCAGGCTCCTCGACAGGCGACGTGCCCGTCGCAACGAAAAGGCGACCGGCCCTAAGTGCCAAACCTCCTCCGGTCGCGATCACTTTTTTCTCGCGCGACAGATTGACACTCCGCGGTGTCGCGTGCGATCCTCCGCACGAACACCCCAGGTCCCGCGAGGAGAGTGGTCCATGCGCCAGCTTTATCCTGCATTTTACCCCCCCCCTGCCCGCTAGCCTAGCCGCGCTCGCGGCTGCCCTCCTCTCCTCGCCGGCCCTTGCCGAGCCCTCGCGCGTGGCCCCGGCCGAGATGCCGGGCATCGCCAGCGCGGGCGGCAGCTCGCTGCAGCAGGGCGCGTGGACACACGCCGTCCCGCTGGAACTGCCCCCGGCACCGGGCGGGATGGTGCCCTCCCTGTCGCTCGTCGCCGACCACCGCGTCCCCGACGGCTGGCTCGGCCCGAACTGGTCGCTCGCGGGCGTCTCGCGCATCGAGCGGCACGGCCCCCTCGGCAGCGGGGTGCCGAGCTTCGACCTCGAGCCGGCGTGGAGCGCCGACACCTTCCTCGTCGACGGCCAGCGCCTGTGGCCGGCGGCCGACGAGCTGGCGAGCTGGGGCGTGATGAGCCCGCTCATGGCGGGCTGGGCGGCAACCCTCTGGATGCCCGAGCAGCAAGATGGCCGCGTGTTCGCCTACGACGAGGTGAGCAACACCTGGACCGCCTCCGGCGGCGGCTGGACGTGGACCTACGGCGAGCACGTCGATGGCGGGCTCGTGGGCGAGGGCGCGACGGAGTGGCGGGGCGAGGGCGGGGCCATGGGCTGCACCCTCCCGGGGGCCTGGGCGCTGGTCGATACCGGCTGCCCCGACGACACCTCGGCCTGGTTGTTGTCCCGCGTGCAAGACGGCAACGGCAACCGCATCGAGTACCGCTACGACACGCTCCCTGCCGGCGTCGCCGAGCCTTCCCTCGCCACCGGCGGCGGCCCGCTCGCCGGCGACTTTGCCTACGCCCACGTGCTCACCGAGGTGGTGTACGGCGGCAACGAGCACTCGGCGGTGGCGATCGAGTGGTCCACCCGTCCCGACGTGCTGGCCGACGCCCGCGGCGGCCGGGCGCGGGTGCTCCCCGGGCGTGTGGCCGCCATCGAGGCCACCGCCGGGGGCGAGCTCTACGCCCGCTACGAGCTGGAATACCTCGACGAGGCCACCAGGGGTTGCGACGAGGACGACACCGCGCACGCCGGTTTCGACGACGCCACGACGGTGCTCAAGCGCGTGTACCGCGTGGGTTCCGACGACTCGTCGCGACAGCTCAGGTGCATGGAGACCGACGAGGCGCTGTCGAGCTGGACCGACGACGAGAGCTTCACCGTGGGCGAGTGGTCGGAGGCGGGCAGCTTCACCGAGGACATGGAGCACGCCTACACCCGGGGACAGGTGGTTTCGTTCGACGGCGACCCCTGGCCCGACGTCCTGGCGATCGCCATGGACTGCGACGAGCCGCCCTCGGGCACCGACGTGCCGGAGGACTGCGAGGCACCCGGCTTTCGCTTCCTGCGCGGCGCGCCCGGCGGGCTCGATCCCGACGACACCGCGCCCGAGCTGGCGCTGGTGGAAGGGGCGATCACCGAGGCGATGCTCGACGAGGGCGGGGCCCACGCGCTGGTGGACATCGACGCCGACGGCGCCACCGACCTCCTGCTCGCCGCGCCGGGGGAGTACCCGGGCGGGCGGGCGATGGAACTCGACCCCGGCGGCGCGGCCACGATCTCCGCGATGCTCGACCTCGACAGCGCGGCGGCGCGCCTGCTCCGCTCCGCGCAGTGGTCCGACGTCAACGGCGACGGCCTCGTCGACCTCGTGCTCCCTGCCAACCCGCTGCTCGACGACGATCCCGATGCCAGCTCGCTGGCGGGCTACACGCCGGGGGTCTCGCACTGGATCCCCAACAGCGGCAGCGCACCCTTCTTCTCCACCGTCGACCTCGCGCCGCTCGACATCCCCTTCGAGGACGGCGCCTTCGCGCTGCTCGACGAGGCCTTCGCCGAGTGCGACGCGGCCATCGAGGGCGCGCAGCCCGCGCCGCCCGCGCACTACTACGCCGAGGACTGGCAGTGGCGGGCCACCTGGGCGCACCACGCCGACTTCAACGGCGACGGCATCGGCGACGTCGCGTACTCCGTGCATTCCTGCTGGTACGACACCGGCGAGCTGCTCGACCCGGGCGACGACGGCCTGCGTACCTTCGAGCTCTGGGAGGGCGCGGGCCTCGTTGCCACCATCTACCTCGGCGACGGTAGCGGCTCCTTCGTCGACACCGGACTCGACCCCGTGGGCCGCTTCGACGCCGTGGCGCTGGAGATGGAGTGTGCCGACGCCTCCGAGGTTTCCATGTGTTTCTCCGGCGCGGGAGGAGGCGGTGGCGTGGGTGGTGGATCGGGCGAGATGGCGCCCTGGGAAGACTGTTCCATCTACCTCCAGTCCTGCGACGTGGTGCCCGTGCCCCTGGAGGCCTACGCGGTGCTCGACGTCGACCGGAGCGGCCAGGTCGACGTGGTGGCGGCCATCGGCTCCGCCTGGGACGCAAACGCCGGCGAGTGGATGGGCAGCGAGCTGGCGGTGCTCGGCGACGCTGGTGTCGAGCTGGGCTTCTCGCTCGACAACGGCACGATGCCGGGCGCGGCGCTCTACCTCGACGACCCCGACGTGACCGGCACCGAGCAGGACCGCCTGCTCGCCGACTTCGACGGCGACGGCTTCGTAGACCAGCTCGTGCTGCGCGACCACCTGCGCGATGCGGTGGCCGGGAGCCCCGGCGACCCCTACCTCTCGCGGAACGCCCGGGCCTCGGCCCGCCACCGGGTGACGGCCATCCACGACGCCGCGGGCGGCGAGATCGCACTGGCCTACTCCACGTCCACGCTCCGGGGCGACAGCGACGACCTCCCGTGGCCGGTGGAGGTGATCGAGTCGGTCGACGGGGCGGCGGGCCTCTCCACCTTCACCTTCGAGGGCGGCGTGTACTGGGGCCGGGAGCGGCGCTTCCTCGGCTTCCGCGACGCGCTGGTGCAGCGCGAGCTGGGCGACAGCTCCCAGCTTCGCTTCGTGGTGGCGCCGTGGGCCAGCGGGGCGCTCGTATCGCAGGCCGACCGGCGCTCCGACGGCTCGCTGGAGCGATTCTCCTACACCTCCTACCTGGAGGCCAGCGGCGGCTGGGTGGAAGTGGATGGCGAGGCCCCCTTCTGGAACCCGCCGCGGCGCCACTGCGAGGTGCATGCGAGCACCCCGGGCACCCTCGGCCCGCCCGCCGACGGCGAGGCCGACTACGCCCTCGACTGCGACAGCGCGGGGGGCGCCCAGGTCGCGACCGCGGGTGCGATGTCCGCCCTGCTCGGCTGGGACGGCGAGGAGGACATGGGCGGGCAGCACGGGCTGCACGCCTGGTCGCTCGACGACCCCGAGGTGCGCGTGCCCGCCACCGGCGGCGGCTCGGGCGCGAGCGGCGACTGGACCGTCGAGGCCACCTACCCGTCCACCCGCGACTACCCCGACCTCGTCACCGGCATCGGCCCCGCCGACCTCCCGGCGGAGCCAACGCCGCCGTCGCGCGACGTCGTCGCGACTTCCTCGGTGATGCATGGCGAGTCATGGACCTACGACGCCTATCACCGCGTGGAGTGGCACCGCGACTACGCCGACGCCTCGCTCACGGGCGACGACGTGTACACCGAGCGCGAGTACGAGGCCTGGGACTGGTCGGCCTTCGGCAGCGCCCTCGCCATGGAAACCCGGTACCTCGGCGGCGGCACGTTCCTCGAGGCCTTCGCCTACACCACGGCCGCGGGCAGCTTCGACCTGCCGGGCACGATCACCCAGTGGGGGCCAACCGGCTCCCGGACCTGGACGCGCGAGTACACCCGCGGCGACCTGTCGATGGAGCGCGATCCCGACGGCGTGGAGCAGTCCTACGCCCGCGACGACTGCGGCGTCGTCACCACGCGCACCGACTCCGCGATGCAGCAGGAGATCACGACGATTGCCGGTTGCCGTCCCGAGGCGCGCGCCTACCTCGGTGCGCTGACGGCGTGGACCTACGACCCGATGGGCCGCGTGGCCACCGTCACCACGGACGGTGGCGTGGCCACCAGCGACATCCAGTGGACGCTGGCGCTCCGCGAGGACGACGCCGACGACATCGCCGACGATGCACGTCCCGACAGCGCGATCGTGCACGCGGATGGCACCGTGGTGCTCTCCTGGCTCGACGGCTGGGGCCGCGAGGTGCTGACGCGCACCTGCGCCGTGCCCGGCGCCACCACCGCCAGCGACATCGACAGCGTGGCCTGCCCGGCCACCGGCGGCGCCGGGGCCGGTATCCGCGTGGTCGAGTCGCGCCGGGGTTACGCCGGGGACGGTAGCCTCCGCGTGGTGACCGCTCCCTACCTCGCGTGGTCGCTCTCCGGGCTCACCTGGCTGGCCGGCGAGCTGCCCGCGTCGACTTGGACCTTCGCCGACGAGCGAGGCCGCGCCGAGACCATCCTGTCCCCGGTGCCCGAGGCCGTCGCGACGGCCGACTGGGTGACTACCACGCGCTCCTTCGGTCCAGGCTGGACGGAGGAGGAGGGCCCCACCGGCCGCTCCTGCCGCGCCGAGCACGACACGCTGCGCACCGAGTGGTCCTGCGAGGGCTACAGCCGCGGCAGCGTGGAGCGCGACGCGCTCGGCCGCACCGTGGCGGAGACCGACCCCGCCGGCACCACCTGGGTGACCAGCTACGACGGCCTCGGGCGCATGGAGTCGCGACAGATCGAGGTCCCGGTGCCCACGGAGGATGGTCCCGCCACGATGCGCACCACGTGGTCGTGGACCGATGGCGGCCGGCCATACACCGTCACCGACGAGAGCGGCAACGTCACCACTTACGCCTACGACAGCGCCGGTCGTCGCGACACGACAACATACGCCGCCGCCGACGGCAGCGGCACCGGCATCGTCGCCGACGAGGCGCACGGGGCGGGCACCACCGGCACCTGGAGCAGCGTGACCGACCTCGACGGCAACACGGCGTACGTGTACCGCGACGGCCTCGGCCGCGAGACGGGGCGGATCTTGCCGGACCTCTCGGTGCTCGCCACCACCTACGACGACCGGGGCCGCGTCGCGACCACGCTCGACTGGCGCGGCGGCACGACCACCCGGGAGTACACGGTAGACGGGCTGGTGGCCTCGGTGGAGGGTCCCTCGGGCGCGGTGACCACCCTGGAGCACGACGGCGCGGGGCGTCTGTCGTCGTCCACCGACGCCGACGGCGTGACCGAGACGGTGGAGCGGGCGTACGACGGCAGCCCGGTGCAGCGCTGGGCCGGCGGCTACGACGTGGAGAGCTGGACCTACCTCGACGACGGGCTGGTGTCGGTACACGAGGTGGCAGGCGTCGCGACGGCGTTCGAGCACGACGCGCTCGGGCGGGCCACCGGCGCCTGCACCGGCGCCGCGCTCGCCACCTGCTGGTCGGGCGGCGGCCAGGAGCAGGCCTGGGCCTACGACGACGCCGACCGGGTGAGCAGGGCCTCGCTTCGCTGGAGCGCGTCCGGCTGGCGCGACACCACCCTGGTTCGCGACGACCTCGGCCGCGTGATCTCGGCCACCCACCCCGATGGTTCCACCGAGGCCTGGGGCCACGACCGCGCGGGCCACCTCGCGCGGCACGTGGACGAGGAGGGGGTGGAGCGCACGTGGAGTCACGACGGCTGGGGGCGGCTGTCGTCGGAGAGCGTGCCCGGCCTCGCGACGGGGATCGCGCACGCCTACGCCCGGGCCCAGCCCGGCGGCCTCGCGCGCCACGACGTGACGATGCCCGACGGCGCCACCTGGACCACCTACTCGGCGGAGTGGGCGGGCCGCGTCGCCTCCGAGATCGACCCCCTCGGCACCACCACCACCCGCGAGTACGACGGCCCCGACCTGCACCGGGTGGAGGTGGAGGGCCCGGCGGGCGACGCGCTGGAGTGGGGCTACTGGCACGACGCGGCGGGACGGCTGGAGGCCCGCGCCGGGCCCGTGCCGGTGGGCACCGTCGCCAGCTTCTCCACCGCGCCCGACCCGGTGGCCGACGCCATCCACGGCTTTCGCCTACGCCTACACGGCGGCTGGCCGCCCGGAGACGCGCACCGGCCCCCTCGGCGAGCTGACGACGTGGTCGTGGTCGGGCGGCCTGCTCGACGGCGAGCTGGTGGGGAGCACGGCCAGCCCCTCGGCGCTGAGCGCGAGCAGCTTCACCTACGACGCGCACGGGCTGCCCGAGACGCGCTCGCTCGGGTCGCGACTGACCACCTGGGAGCGCGACGCGCTCGGCCGGGTGACTCTGGAGCGCCACGAGCAGGGCAGCGACCTGCTGGAGACCAGCTTCTCCGACTTCGACGCCCGGGGCACGGCCCGCGCGCTGGCGCGCGAGTCGGGAGGCTGGGAGGAGTCGAGCTACTGGCTGTCCACCGACGCCCGCGGCCGGGTCGACGCCGTCACGCTGCGCGTGGCGGGTTCCGTCGTTGCCGAGGCCGAGTACGAGCTCGGCGACGACGGCCTCGTCGACGCGGTGACGGTGACCGCCGGGGCCGGGGGCCCGGTGGAGACGCGGTACAGTCGCGACGGCTACCGTCGCGTGGCCTCGATCCGCCACGGCGGCGCCCCGGTCGCCGGGGTGAGCGCGCGCGACCTCGCCGGGCGGGTGTCGGCCACCTGGGCGGGCGGCGGGCCTTCCCGCGTGGACGCCGAGCGCGCCTACGACGGGCTCGGGCGGGTGGAGAGCCTGCGCGTGCAGCACGCGACGCTCGGCACCGAGGAGCGGAGCTACGGCTGGGACTGGGCCGGTCGCCTGGAGTCGCTCTCCGTGGGCGACGGCAGCGTGCTGTCCGGCGAGGCCGAGTACGCCTACAGCGACGAGGGGTGGCTTCAGAGCGAGACCTGGCGTGGCCCCACCGGCTCGGGCTGGGCCGTCGTCTCCGAGCGGGTACACACCTACGACCTCGCCGGGAACCGCCTGTCCACGGTGCAGGACGGCGCGACCGAGATCGAGCTGGAGTACGGCGACGGGAACCGGCTCGACGGCATCGACGGGGTCGCGGCCGCCCCGGCTCGCGACCGCGCCGCGGAACCAGGTCGGAGGCTCGCGGTCGAGGGGCGGAGTTGGTTCCGCCCAACCGGCAGCATTCGGAACCAGGTGGAAGGCTCGAGGGTCGAGGGTGGCACCTGGTTCCGAACTCGGGGTGAGCGGCGGAACCAGGTCGGAGGCTCGCGGTCGAGGGGCGGACTTGGTTCCGGCTTCTGAGCATGACGTGTCGCGATAAGGTACGTGCTCGGGCCAGCCTCGGGACGCGCGTCGAAGCCATCGCCATCGCAGTGCGCACGATGCGTCGCGTCAACGAGTGGGAACCACGATCTGACGAATGGTGAGTCGCCGGCCTCCTCCCCTACCGGGCCATGCCCTCCGCCCTCCGGCGTGGCCTCCGGGCTGCGGCGGCGAGCGTGCCGCCAGCCCGCTCGCCGTGGCCCTCCCCCCTCCTCCGCAGTCACCCCTGCCGCTGCCGTTTCAATCCCCGGGGAGTCGCGACGCGCGGCATGGGTGACTAACAAGACGTGACATCGCGACACAGACACGCCTGATCGACCTCACGCCCGCCTCCCCATGACCCTGCCTGCGGACGCCCGTGATAAACCCCCGGGTTGAGACCACATGGGCAAGGCCACGCTGCGACTGACGGGTACCTTCGAGGCGTGGGCGCCCTTTGCTCGCGCCGGGCGGCTCGGGCGCGCCAACGGGAGCGAGGTGCCGGTGCTGGTGCGGGTGCTCGACGGCACCACGGCCGACGAGCCCGCGCTCGCGGCGCTGCGTGAAGACGGGCGCCTGCTCGGTCGCCTGCAACACGAGAACGTGCTCCGGGTGGAGCAGACCAGCGGCGTGGGCGGCAAGCTCGCCGTGGTCCACGAGAACTTCGACTGCGTCGCGATGGACAAGGTGCTCGAAGCCCTGCGCGCGCGCGGGCAAGTGCTCCCGGCGCGCGTGGCGGCGGAAGTGGCCGCCACCGTGGGCATTGCCCTGGAAGAAGCCCTCAAGATCGGTGACGACGAGCGACGGGTGGGCCACCCTGGAGCCACCCCGCAGGAGGTGCTCGTCGATACCGGCGGCCGCGTGAAGCTCGCTGGATTGCGCGTGCGGCACCAGGGCGCGGCGTGGCCGGCGGCGCCCCGGGGCTACGCGCCACCACCCGGCGCCGCGAGCG
>VGRQ01000126.1 GCA_016875315.1 Deltaproteobacteria bacterium
CTCGCGCTCGGCGCGGTCTTCGAGGCCGTCGCCGTCGCTGTCGAGGCCCTCGTCGGCCATGTCGTCGCAGTCGTTGTCGAGGCCGTCGGCGCTCTCGGCGTTGCCGGGGAAGTTGTTGGCGTCTTCGTCGTCACAGTCGTCGTCGTTGTCAACCACGCCGTCGCTGGTGCCGCAGGCGAGCACCGGGCTGGCGGCGTCTCCGTGGCCGTCGCCGTCGGCGTCGGCGTAGAGGGTTTCCGCGTCGACCGCGTCCTCGTCGATCTCGCCGTCGCAGTCCTCGTCGACCTCGTCGCAGTGCTCGGGGGCGCCAGGATTGATGTCGGGGTCGAGGTCGTTGCAGTCGCCGGCCGCGTCGACCTTGTCGACGGGCTGGCTGCAGGCATAGGTCACGTCGCCGTCGTCGCCCCAGGTGTCGCGGTCGTCGTCGGCGTACCAGGCGCTGGCGTCGACGGCGTCGTCGTCGGCGCTGCCGTTGCAGTCGTTGTCGGCGCCGTCGCACACCTCGAGGCCGCCGGGGTAGCTGCTGCCGTCGGCATCGTCGCAGTCGCTGTCGTCGCTCACGTAGCCGCTGGGCGCGCTGCAGTCGGACACGCTCTTGGCGGCGTTGCCGAAGAGGTCGCCGTCGGCATCGGCGTACCAGATGGTCGCGTCGATCGCTTTCTCGTCGGCGCTGCCGTCGCAGTCCTCGTCGACGCCGTCGCAGGTCTCGGCTGCACCGGGGTACACTTCGCGGTCGCGGTCGTCGCAGTCGGTGGCGTCGGCCACGTAGCCGGTGGGCGCCGAGCAGTCCTCGGTGTCGAAGGAGGCGTCGCCGAAGCCGTCGCCGTCGCTGTCGAGGTAGAACTCGGTGGTATCGACCGCGCTGTTGTCGGCGGTACCGTCGCAGTCCTCGTCGTCACCGTTACAGTACTCGGTCGCGCCGGGGTAGTCGCCACTGTCGGCGTCGTCGCAATCGTCGTCGTTGCTGGCGGTGTAGGCTGCAGTGGCGCTGCAGCGGCAGGTGCTGCTGGTGCTGCCGTAGCCGTCGCTGTCGGCGTCGTTGTAGAAGGTGGTGCAGCCGGTGGCGCCGGCGTCGTTGGCGGAGCCGTCGCAATCGTCGTCGCCGGTGGTGGCGCAGCTCTCCGTGGCGGCCGGGCTCACGCTGGCGTTGGCGTCGTCGCAGTCGGTGCCCCCGCTGGCGGTGCTGGTGTAGCCGTCGCCGTCGGCGTCGGTGTCGCAGGCGTCACCGGTGCCGTCGCCGTCGCTGTCGACCTGCGTGGCGTTGCTCGTGGACGGGCAGTTGTCGTCCTCGTCGGCCACGCCGTCGCTGTCGGTGTCGGGCACGGTGACGACCGCGTTGTCGAAGTAGCAGCCGCCCGTGCGATTCCCGTTGTCGTAACAATAGAAGCCGATGTAGCCGCTGGTGTGGGTGCTCGTCGTCGCGTCGATGAGGTGCTCGGTGGTCTCGTAGCTGCCGTCGTTGTCGTTGTCGGCCCACACGTCGATGTCGCTGCCGCTCGCCACCACCTTGACACCCACCACCTCGCCGGTGTCGAGGGCCGAGCCGGAGGCCACCAGGGTGCCGGTGCCGCCGGAGATGCTGTAGAGGTAGGTGCCCTCCGAGATGCTGCTGGAGCTACGGCCGTTGGACGAGGCCGGGCAATCGTCGCCCCCGCAGAAGAGGATCAGGTAGTAGTTGGCGGCCGTCGTGAAACGAACGACGAGGCCGATGCCGTCGTCGTCGTTCTGGAACACGTCGGCGTAGTAGGTGAAGTCGGAGAAGCTGTCGGAGCGGTACGTCAGGTGGTTGTCCTGCGCGTATCCGCTGCCCCACGAGCCGCTGCTCGAGGAGTCGTCGGTCTTGGCGTACACCCCACCGTAGAGGTAGGTCGACCACGTGTCGCTCGAGTAGCCCGTGGTCCAGCCGGCGCTGCCGCTGAAGCTGGTGGTGGTGTAGGCGTCGAAGTCCTCGTCGAGGACGGTGAGGTCGGCGGCTTGAGCGCGCAGGAGGAGGGCGAGGAGCACGGCGCTAGGGTAGCCGATCTGCGGGGCGGGAGCGCGCGTTGCACTCGGTCAATGGGCCACGATTTTGAGTTTTGCGTATTATTTTTTCGCATAAAGTGTGCCCTCTACGTGCCGTATTGCGGTATCGTCGCATGCCCTCGGAGTCCTGGATGTCGCCTCGTTCGAGCCTGTTCCTCGCGCTCCTGGGTTGCGGTCACGCGGTCGACGAGGCCGACCTGGGCCTCTTGCCGGGAGAAGACTGGAACAGCGCCGAGAAGGCCGACACGGTGTGCGCCACCGGCGGGAGCTACACCACGGTGCAGAGCGCGATCAACGCGGCGGCGGCCGGCTCCACCATCACCATCTGCGCGGGCACCTTCAAGGAGCGGCTCACCATCAGCAAGTCGCTCACCCTCGACGGTGCCGGCGCCACCACCATCCTCGACGCCAACAAGAGCGGCTCGGCGATCACCCTGACCGGGGGCGCCACGCTCACCGTCAAAGACATGACCATCAAGAACGCGCGCACGGCGGGCATCAGTTGCTCCAGCAGCACGCTGTCGGTGTCGAGTGTCACGTTCTCCTCGAACAAGGCGAGCAGTAACGGCGGCGGGATCTACGCGAGCAGCTGCGCGTTGACGGTGGCGGGGTCGAGCTTCAGCAGCAACTCGACCTCCGGCAAGGGCGGGGCCATCTACGGCACGAGCAGCTCGGGGACGATCGGCAGCTCCACCTTCACCTCGAACAAGTCGTCGTCGAAGGGCGGCGCGGTGGCGCTGATCGGCGGCACGGTGACGGTGACGGGCAACACCTTCACCACCAACACCGGTTCGAGCGGCGGCGCCGTGTACCTCGAGGCCGACAACGACGTGACCAACAACAGCTTCAGCGGCAACACCGTCACCTACCACGGCGGCGGGATCTACTCGGAGTCGGGCGACGGCGACTACACCGGCAACAGCTTCACCGACAACTACGCGGGCGAGGACGGCGGCGGCCTCTACATCAACACCTCCTACGCCTACATCGCCGACAACGACTTCGTCGGCAACGACGCCTTCGACGATGCCGGCGCGCTACGGGCACTGTCGAGTTTCGCGACAATCGAGGACAACTACTTCGAGGCCAACACCGCGGGCGACACCGCCGGCGCGGTGAAGATCTCCCACAAGTACGGCACCTTCACCGGCAACGTGCTGCTCGACAACGTGGCGGTGACCACCGGTGGCGGCCTGCACCTCGACGAGGACACCTCCGTGGTGGAAGGCTGCACCTTCGAGGGCAACAGCGCCGCCGTGGGCGGCGGGATGTACCAGTCGTCGGGATGGCGGACCACCGAGATCTCGGACTCGAGCTTCGTCGACAACGTCGCCTCGTCGTACGGGGGTGGACTGGCCGTGTCGCTCTCGCCCTATGGCGTACACACCACGCGGGTGGAGTTCGACGGCAACACGGCGGCCTACGGGGCGGGGGTGTACGCCGACCAGAGCGAGCTGGACCTGGAAAACACGCTGTTCCACTGGAACACCGCGTCGTCGGCCGGCGGCGGCCTCTACGCGGCCTCGGGCGAGACGGTGGTGGTGAACGCGGTGTTCTACCGGAACGGCGCGCCGTCGGGCGCGGGCATCTACGCGTCGGCGCTCACCGGCGACGGCGTGAAGAACAGCCAGTTCTACAAGCAGGCCACCGGCTACGCGGTGACCGTCGCGAGCGGCACGCTGGGGTGGGAGTACAACAACATGTACCTCAGCAGCGTCGGAAACTTCAGCGGCATGTCCGACCCGGTGGGCACCAGCGGCAACACCTCGGCGCTGCCCTATTTCTACGACGCCAGCAACGGCGACTTCCACATCTACGTGAAGAGCCCCGGCTACAACGGCGGCGACCCGGACAGCGCCTACAACGACACCGATGGGTCGCGGAATGACATGGGGATCTACGGGGGGCCGAACGGATCATGGTGAACCGAAAGCAAGGTTTGATGCCCGTCGTAGGCCCCTGAACGGCGGCGCGTATGGGCGGGCGAACGGGTCATGGCCGCGATAAGAGGACGGTCGTGCCCCACCCTCATTCCGCCCGCGCTCCAGGCTACTGTTCCGCTGCTCGGGCGGCGCTCGTGGACTCGTGAGCGACCCGTCGGGCGAGTTCCTCGTCTACGCCGACCCTGTAGGCGTCTCCCGCGTTCGGGTTCGCGTCCAGGGCGGATCAGTGTGGCTCAGCCAGGCGCAGATGGCCGAGCTCTACGGAACGACACCGCAGAACATCACCCAGCACATCCGAGGGATCTACGCCGAGGGTGAGCAGGCCCCCGAATCAACCTGTAAGCCATACTTACAGGTTCGCCGCGAGGGGTCGCGCGAGGTGCAGCGGAGCGTCAGGCACTACAACCTCGCGGTGATCCTCGCTGTCGGGTTTCGCGTGCGCTCTCCCGTCGGCACCCGGTTCCGGCAGTGGGCCACGCAGGTGCTCGCCGAGTACGCCGTGAAGGGCTTCGCGATGCATGACCAGCGCCTCAAGGCCACCGGGCGCGACGACTACTTCGACGAGCTGCTCTCGCGCATCCGGGACATTCGCTCATCCGAGCGGGTGTTCTGGCGGAAGGTGCTCGACATCTACGCGACCAGCATCGATTACGACCCGAGGGCCGAGGCGTCCCAGCGCTTCTTTCAGACGGTGCAGAACAAGATGCACTGGGCCGCACATGGCCACACCGCCGCCGAAATCGTCCACGCCCGCGCGAACGCGGACGAGCCCAACATGGGCCTCACCACGTGGTCGGGCGCCAACATCCGGAAGTCCGATGTCAACGGCTGCCAGGAACCGCGTGATCTCGGCGCGTAGCGCGCGGCGCCACCATCGTCGCCGGTGACCGGCTCGGCGCGGTAGTGGCGTAGGCCCCGGTGGTGGGGTGCGGGTGTTCGAGCACCCGCACCCCTGGGGCGGTCCCCCAGCGCCTGGTTGACGCGCCCCGCGTGAACGTGGCCCGCGGGGGGCCGCTCGGCCACTCCGCCGTGGTGGATCCCCGGCGCCACTTCCTACGCACCGCCTCTACTCCTGCGCTGCCTGCGGCATCCTCGTGGAGATCTGCCCGCGGTGCGACCGGGGAAACATCTACTGCCCGGCGTGCGGGCCGAAGCGACGCGTGGCGTCGCGCAGGCGCGCACGCCGGGCCTACCGGCGGACCGAGGCGGGCCGGGTCGCCCACCTCCGCGCCGAACGCTGGCGTCGCCGTCGGCGCGCGGGCCTTGCCCCAACCGTGGGCGATCACGGTTCCCCGGACAGCGCGTCCACGTCAGCTTCCTCGGCACCGACGACGGATCAACTCCCCGTCGCGGCCGAGGTCGAAGATGCACACCTGGAAGACGACGATTCACCCGTCCCGGAGCCGCCTACGGATCCTGCTGACGGACCCGGAGGGCAACGAGGTCCTCAAGGCGGCGCTGCCGCCGTTCCCGCAGCACCCGCGCGCGCTGATCACGCTCCTGGAGGCGCTGTCGCTCTGGCTGGGAAGCCCGCTCGCTGCTGCCATTTCTGCGGCGCCGCCGGTGGACCGGCGCGGCGCGGACGCCCTCTTCGGCGATGGGCTGTTCCCCATCGACAGCGCCCTGGTGCGCTTCGACCTCCTCCCGCCCCCGCGCCGGCGCCGGACGATCCCGGGCGTCGGTGACTTCCGCCAGCTCCGCCTGCAGCACCGGAGGCACGCATGATCCCGGCAGAGCTCGCGGCGAAGATCCGACGCCTCTTCCACGCCGAGCACTGGCCCGTGGGCACGATCGCCCGCCAGTGCGGGGTCCACCACCAGACCGTGCGTCGGGCCCTGCTCCACGATGGCGTCCCGCTGGCCGCCCTGCCGACGCGCCGGTCGAAGGCCGACCCCTTCGTCCCGTTCATCGTCAAGACGCTCGAGGACTACCCCGGGCTGCACGCCAGCCGGCTCTACGAGATGGTGAAGGAGCGCGGCTATGACGGCGGACCGGACTACTTCCGCGCCATCGTCGGGCGTCACCGCCCGCGCAAGGCCGCCGAGGCCTTCCTACGGCTCTCCACCCTGCCGGCGGAGCAGGCCCAGGTGGACTGGGGCCACTTCGGCCACGTGGAGGTCGAGGGCGCCCGGCGCCCGCTGGTCGCGTTCGTGATGGTGCTGTCGTGGTCCCGCTGGATGGTGCTCCGCTTCGGCGTGGACATGCGGATGGGCAGCTTCCTCGGGCACCACGAGGCCGCCTTCGAGGCGCTGGGGGGCGTGCCCCGTGTACTCCTGTACGACAACCTGAAGTCAGCCGTCACCCAGCGCATCGGCGACGCCGTCGTCTTCAACGAGACCCTGCTCCAGTTCGCCTCGCACTGGCGCTACGAACCGCGCCCCTGCGCCCCTTTCCGGGGAAACGAAAAGGGACGTGTGGAACGCGGAATTCGAGATGTCCGTACCTCCTTCTGGCCGGCCCGCACCTGGACCGACCTCGACGACCTCAACCGCCAGGCCGAGCGATGGTGTCGCGAGGTCCGCGGTGCGCGAAAGAACCCCGACGACCGAACGCGCACCGTCGCCGACGCGTTCGCCGAGGAGCGGGCGAAGCTCCGCACGCTCCCGGACGACCGATTTGCGGTGGCCGACCGCGTCGAGGTCAAGGTCGGCAAGACCCCCTACGTCCGCTTCGACGGCAACGACTACATGGTCCCGCACGACCGCGTCCGGCGTAGCCTCACCGTGGTCGCGACGACCGACACCGTGCGCGTACTCGACGGCGCCGTCGAGGTGTCGCGCCTGCCGCGCTCCTGGGGCAAGGGCCGCCAGGTCGAGGATCCCGCGCTCGTCGCCGCCCTCGCGGCGGAGAAGGCCCGCGCCCGGGAGTCCCGCGGCACCAACCGCGTCGTCACGGCAGCCCCCACCGCCCGGCGCCTGCTGGAGTTGCAGGCCGAGCGCGGGGGGAACATCGGCAGCACGGTCGCGCGGCTCGGCGAACTCCTCGACGCCTTCGGCGCCGACGAGCTGGAGATCGGCGTCGTCGAGGCCATCGCCGCGGATGCCCCGCACGTCGGCGCCGTCCGCCAGGTCCTCGACCGCCGGCGCCGCGAGGCCGACCAGCCGCCTCCCGTCGCGGTCGCCCTCCCCGACGACCCGCGCCTGCGAACGGTGGCCGTCCGCCCCCGGCCGCTGGGCGCCTACGACCAGCTCAAGACGAAGAAGGGAGGCGACCGTGGATGACCTCCAGAAGCGGCTCCGCGCACTGAACCTTCTCGGCCTCGCCGCACGCCTCGACGAACTCCGCGACGAGCCGTGGCTGGCGCGTGTCATGCAGATCGAACCGACGAGTCCGCACCGCACCGCGCGGTGAGCAACCCTGCAGAGTTCTGCGGGTGACGCATCCGTTCCACCCGCTCTTCGGGCGCGAGTTCGAGTGGGTGGACGAGCGGTGGAGTCGCATCGGCGAGCGGCGGGTGCAGTACCGCAACGATCGCGGCCACGTCGTGGGGATCCCGAAGTCCTGGACCAGCCTCGCGGCCGTGGATCCGCTGGAAGAGGTGGCCGCGGGACGCTCCTGGTTCCGCGCCGACGACCTCGTCCGGCTGGCCGAGATGGTGGCCCGGATGCGCCGGTGAGGGCGGGGCGCGGGCAGCCGATCTGTAAGAGAAATGACGCCGCACATGTAAGGCGAATTCTGCCGCACCCATGTCTCCGGCTCTCGCCAGAAGTTCTTCGTTCACGCGCAGTCTGGTCGCAGAAGCATCGCGGTCATGCCGAAGTGGGGCTTGACAACGCCTCACAGTTCGGCGTAGTTTTCCTTCCACGCCGTGTCGATGTCCCCCTCGAAGACCGACTCCCTCCGCGAGGAGGGGACGCTCAACCCCCACCCGGAGGCGGTGAACGACCCGCTGTTCCGCGAGGGCGAGTTCTTCGACCCCGAGGACGTCGTGCAGGTGAAGTACGAGATGCTCCGGCGCGTGCGGGTGGACGGTCAGGCGGTAGGGAAGACCGCCGCGGACTTCGGGGTGTCGCGGCCGACCTACTACGAGGCGCTGTCCGCCTTCGACGCTGGCGGGATCGCCGCGCTGGTGCCGAAGAAGCGGGGCCCCCGAGGGCCGCACAAGCTGGCGGACGACGTTCTCGCCTTCGTGCGCGCGGAGGCGCCGCCGACGGGGCCGCTGCGCGCTGCCGAACTCGCACGGCGCGTGCAGGATCGCTTCGGCGTCTCGGTACACCCGCGCACCATCGAACGCGCGCTGCGCCGGGAAAAAAAACGGCGGTGATCGCGCCTGTCGTCGCCCTCGGCGACGGGGCCGCCCGCTACGAGCAACTCCGCCGCGCCGCCCTCGGCGACGCGGTCGAACCCGCGTGGCGTGCCGGGCTGACGCTGTTGCTCCGGCGCGGTCTGTGGGCCTGGGCCCGCGCGCTCGCAGCCGCGCCCGTCGAGCCGCCCCGCCTGCCAGCTGGCTCTCTGCTTCCCCCCGACCGGCGCCCCCACCTCGCCCGGCTCCTCGCCGGCATGGCGCTGGCCCACACCCCCACCACGAGTCCCCCACCATGAGCACCGCCCCGTCGATCAAGGTCCAGCCCCGCCACCTCCGCCGCACGGCCTACCTCTACGTGCGGCAGTCCACGCTTCGCCAGGTGCTGGAGAACACCGAGAGCACCAAGCGCCAGTACGCGCTCCGCCAGCGCGCCCTCGCCTTCGGCTGGCCCGACGAGCAGATCGTCGTCATCGACTCCGACCTCGGCGAGTCGGGCGCGAGCACCGTGGGCCGAGAGGGCTTCCAGCGGCTCGTCACCGAGGTGGGCATGGGCCGCGCCGGCATCGTGATGGGCCTGGAGGTGTCGCGGTTGGCACGCAACTCGGCCGACTGGCACCGCCTGCTCGAGATCTGCGCGCTCACCGACACGCTCATCCTCGACGAGGACGGCGTCTACGACCCCGCGTACTTCAACGACCGCCTCCTGCTCGGCCTGAAGGGGACGATGAGCGAGGCCGAGCTGCACGTCATCAAGGCGCGCCTACGCGGAGGGATCATCAACAAGGCCCGGCGTGGAGAGTACCGCGGGCCGCTGCCCGTCGGCCTCGTCTACGACGACGACGGGAACGTGATCCTCGACCCAGACCAGCAGGTCCAGACCAGCATCCGCCACCTCTTCGAGACGTTCCGGCGCACCGGCTCCGGCTACGCGACGCTCAAGCTGTTCCGCAAGGAGGGCCTGACCTTCCCGGTGCGCAACCACGACGGCGAGCTGGCGTTCACCCTGCTCACCCATGGCGCGGTCATCCGGACGTTGCACAACCCGCGCTACGCGGGCGCCTACTTCTTCGGGAAGACGCGCAGTCGCAAGACGGTCGAGGGCAAGGTACTGACCGAGAAGCTCGACCCCAAGGAGTGGACGGCGCTCATCCCCAACGCCCATCCCGCCTACATCACCTGGGAGGACTTCGAGGAGAACCAACGCATCCTCCGCGACAACGACATCGAGCGGGGTACCGAGGACATGCGCCGCCGCGTCCCGCGCGAGGGCAACGCACTCTTGCAGGGCCTCGCGATCTGCGGGCGTTGTGGGCAACGGATCACCGTCCGATACCACACGCGGAAGGGTGTCACCTTGCCCAGCTACGTTTGCATCCGAGCCAAGGTCTACGAGGGGGAGAAGGCGTGTCACCACGTCGTCGGCCGCGTCGTGGACGCAGCGGTCAGCCAGCTCCTCGCCGACGTCTTCACCCCCGCCGCCGTCGAGGTCGCCGTCCAGGTCCAGCAGGAGCTCCAGGCGCGGATCGACGAGGCCGACCGCATCCGGCTGAAGGCGGTCCAGCGCGCGCAGTACGAGGCCGACGCGGCGAAGCGGCGCTTCATGCGCGTCGACCCGGACAACCGCCTCGTCGCCGACTCGCTCGAGTCCGACTGGAACGACAAGCTCCGCGCGGTCGCCGCGGCCCGCGACGAGTACGAGCGCCTGCGCCAGCAGGACCGCCTCGCGATGGACGCCGAGGCCCGGCGTCGCGTCCTCGCGCTCGCGAGCGACTTCCCTCGGCTCTGGAACGACCCGGCCACGCCCGCCCGCGAGCGCAAGCGCATGCTCGCGCTCCTCGTCGAGGACGTCACCCTCCTCAACGACGGCACCACCCTCCACGTCCACCTGCGCTTCCGCGGCGGGCGAACCGAGTCGCTCACCGTCCCGCGCCCGAAGGGCGGCTGGGAGACGACGGTCACCGAGCCCGAGGCGATCGCCCTGATCGACCGGCTCCTCGACGACCACACCTACGAGCAGATCGCGGCCATCCTCCACAAACGAGGCCTGCGTCCCGGGGCCGCGCACCGGTGCACCGACCACTTCACCGCGGAGACCGTGGCGCGGCTCGCCCTCGACCACAAGCTGAAGCCGAGGTTCGACCGGCTCCGCGAGAGGGGCTACCTGACGCGGGAGGAGATGATGGAGCGCCTCGGGATCGGGAACACCTCGCTCCGCAACTGGGCTCGCGCCGGCCTGGTCGAGGAGCACGCCTGCGACGGGCGATCGTTCCTGTACACCGACCCCGGCCCGAATCCGCCGGCCAGGGCGCCCGGGCGATACTCGAAGCTGGCCGATCGCCGGCCGCCGTCAACTCTGTCCGATCACTCCTCCGAGGTGCAGTATGAAGCGTAGTGGCAGGACGAGGAACGTCAACACCGCGGCCTGGACCGTCGGCTGAAGAACAGCCGACTCGGGCGCTTCAAGCCCATCGCCGACTACGACTGGAGCTGGCCCAAGTCGGTGGATCGCGAGGCGATCGAGG
>VGRQ01000127.1 GCA_016875315.1 Deltaproteobacteria bacterium
AGTCCACGTTGAGGTGCTGGTAGGCCCGGTCGGCGGGGGCCGACTCCACGCGCACGCGGGCGAAGTCGGCATCGAGCTCCTCGGCGAGGATCATCGGCAGCGACGTGTACACGCCCTGGCCCATCTCGCTCGCGCCCATGCGCAACACGACGGTGCCATCGGGTGCCACGCGCACGTAGGCGTTCAGATCGTGCGCCTCGCCCGGGTGGGCCAGGCCGAGGCCGATGGTGTCGTCGACCACGGGCAGGTGGGCGCAGCCGGGCATGGCGAAGCCCACCACCAGGCCGGCGGCGGAGGCGAGCATCGCGCGTCGCGACAGGTTGACGGGCATCACTTCACCTCCACTGGGGCCGCGGGGGCCTCGGGGACAGGCGCCGGCTCGGGCGGGGGCTTCGCCATCTCGCCGGCGCAGGCGTGAATCGCCCGGCGGATCCGGTGGTAGGTGGCGCATCGGCAGAGGTTGGTGACCCCGGCGTTGATGTCGTCGTCGGTGGGCCGCGGGTTCTGGTTCAACAGCGCCGCCGCCGCCATGATCTGCCCCGACTGGCAGTAGCCGCACTGCGGCACCTGGTGGTCGATCCACGCGTCCTGGACCGGGTGATCGAGGTGCTCGATGGTGACGATCTTGACCCCGACACAGGCCGACACCGGGAGCACGCAGGAGCGTACCGCCATGCCGTCGTAGTGCACGGTGCACGCCCCGCAGAGGCCCATGCCGCAACCGTAGCGAGTGCCCTTGAGCCCCAGCGTGTCGCGCAGCACCCACAACAGCGGGGTGTTGCCGTCGACCTCCAGCTGGCGCGCCGCGCCATTGATGTTGACTTCGATCAAGGAAACTCCGGGTCGGCGCCCGCCTAACGCCCCGGTTCGTCGACGGCGGCGGCGATCACGAGGTCGCCCGCCACGTTGAGCGTGGTGCGGCACATGTCGAGGAAGCGGTCGATCCCCACGAGCACGCCCACGCTCTCGGGCGGGATGCCGAGCGCGGCGGCCAGCGCCGCGATCACCGGCATCGAGGCCCCGGGCACGCCGGCCGTGCCCACCCCGGCCGCCACCGCCACCAGCACGACGAAGGCCTGCTGCGCGAGCGACAGCTCAACCCCGTAGAGCTGCGCCAGGTAGAGCACCGCCACGCCCTCGAACAGGGCCGTCCCGTTCTGGTTGGCCGAGGCGCCCACCGTGAGCACGAAGCGCGACACCTCGGGGTGCAACCGCAGCGCCGTCTCCGCCACGCGCAGGGTGGTGGGCAAGGTGGCGGCGCTCGACGCGGTGGAGAACGCCATCGCCAGCGCGGGCTGCACGTCGCGGTAGAAGGCCACGGGCGATCGCCGCCCAACCGCGCGCAAGACCAGCGGGTACACCACCAGGGCTTGCACGAGGATCGCGCCCACCACCACCGCCACGAAGCGCGCCAGCGGGGCGAGGCCCCCGAGCCCGGTCTTGGCCACCATCGCCGCCGTGAGCCCGGCCACGCCGACGGGCGCCAGCCACATCACCATCTGCACGCCCTGCACGAGCACGTCGAAGAGGCTCTGCACCACGGCGCGGAAGGGCTCGGCGCTGGCGGTGCGTCGCAAGGCGAGGCCCACGAGGACGGCGACGACGAGCACGCCCAGCAGCTCCCCCTTCGCCGCCGCCGCGATCACGTTGTCGGGCACCATCTGCACGAAGGCGTCGACCGGCGACCCGGTGATCGGCGCCACCGCGTCGCCAGCCGGGAGCGCGGCGCGGTCGACGCCGCGGCCGGGGTGAACCACGGTGACGAGGCCCACGCCGATGGCCACGCCGGCGGCGGTGAGCCCGAGGGTGAGCGCGAAGGCGCGCCGCGCCACGGGGCCGATAGCGCCGGGCTTGATCTCCGCCACCCCCAGCACCAGCGCCGTGGCGGCCAGCGGCATCACCAGCACCAGCAACAGGCGCATGAAGAGCTGCCCGGCGGGGCGCGCGACGTAGTCGATCAACCACGGCGCGCCCGGGGCCACGAGGGCGCCGAGCAGGGCACCGGCCACGAGGCCGAACAGGATGCGGAGGGCCATGGCCCGCCCGTATCAGGAATCCCCGTAGGCCCGCCGGTACTGTTGCAGGTAGCCGAGCACCCGGCGCACGTAGCGGCGCGTCTCGGTGAAGCTGATGTTCTCGGCGAACTCGTCGGCCTCGGGGGGCGTGGCGTAGGTGCCGAGCCAGCGCTCCACGGCCTGCTTGCCGCCGTTGTAGCCCGCGATCACCAGCGGCAGCGAGGGCTGCACCGCCGCCCGCGAGAAGGAGGCGTGGAGGAGCGAGAGCTCGGTGGTCCCGAGGCGCGCGTTGACGCCGGCACGGTACAACTGGTCGGGATAAAAGCCCGGGATCTGGTCGCGGGCGAGGTCTTCCGCGAGCCGGGGCATGAGCTGCATCAGGCCCATCGCGCCGGCGGGCGAGGTGACGCGCGGGTCGAGGCCGCTCTCGGCGTTCATGATCGCGTAGGGCAACAGGGGATCGAGGCCGTGTTGCCGCGCGATCTGGTCGACGGTGCCGTGGTGGGGCCGGGGGAGACACCCCGCCATCGCGCCCGGGCTGCCCTTCTGGGGACAGGCGAGCGCCTTGGCGCCCGCGTAGTCCTCGGCGCGAACCAGCAGCGCCGCGAAGGGGACGGCGGTGGCGGCGTTGCCCGCGGCGGCCTCCTTGTGGGCGGCGAGCAGGGGGCGTCCCCAGTCGGCCATGCCGGCCTCGACCAGCGCGATCGCCGTCGACAGGCCCGGTCGCGACGCGATCCACGAGGCCGAGAGCCTCGGCGGCTCGCCGGTGTCGACCTCTGGGTAGCTCTTGCCGAGGCGCTGGGCGGCGAACCAGGCGTAGCCGGTCTCCGGGTAGAGTGTCACCACCTGCTCCAGGCCGGCGCGGTCGCCCTTGAGACGCGCGCGCCAGTAGCGAGCCGCCACGGCGATATCCACCTGCGGGTAGGCGCCGGTGAGCTTGTCCATCTCGTTGATCGCCTCGACCTGCTCGCCGAGGCGGTGCAGGTCCCAGGCCATGAACCAGCGCGCGTCGCTGGCGAACTTGCCGCTTGGATATTTCGACAAGTACGCGCGGAAGCCGTCGATGGCGCCCTGGAGATCGCCGGCGTCGTGCTTCATGTAGCCGGGCTTGAAGCTCGCCTCGTCGGCCTGCGTGGAGGAGGGGTGCGCCGCCACCAGCGCGTCGTAGAGGCGCTCGGCCGCGTCGTAGTCGCCCGCGCGCGCCGTCGCGAGCGCGTACTGGAAGTAGTGGCGGGGGGAGCTGCGGGTGGAGGGCAAGGCGGCGTAGAGGTCGCGCGAGCGCGCGTAGGCCTTGCCGTCGAAGAAGGCGTCGGCGAGGAAAACCCGCTCGTCCTCGGTGTCGAAGGGGTTCTTCGCGGCGATGCCGTCGAGCAGGGGGATGGCCTCGGGGGCCTGCTTCTGCGCGATGAGCGCCTTGGCGCGCTCCAGCGCCAGCGCGCGCCCCTCGGCGCTGCCGTAGTCGGGCACCGGCGCGCCCAGCTTTGACAGTTGTGCCGCGGCACGCTCGGCCCAGGGCGACATCGGGTGTCTCGTCCAGGCGGCCCGGTAGGCGGAGATTGCGGCGTCTTTCTCGCCCCGGTCCTCGGCGCCCACCGCCAGCCAGAACCGGGCCTCGGGGGCCACCGATTGCACCTCGAGCAACGCCCGCAGGCCGTCGCGGGCGTCGAGGGATCGTCCCGCGTGTACCAGCGCGCGGCCGCGGAGCAGCTCGTCGTCCGAGCCCGGGATGGCCACGCCGTCGAGGGTGCTGACCGCCTCCTCGGCGCGCTCGCGGTCGAGCAGCGCGCGGGCACGCACGAACTTCGCGTAGGGGAGCAAGGACTTGTCGGTGATGCCGGTGGCCACCTCGATGGCGCGACCGTCGTCGCCGCGCTCGTCGAGGCAGCGGGCCAGGGCGAGCGACTCCACCGGCAGCTCCGGCGCGGTCAAGGAGGCGATCACCGTGTTGCAGTCGCCGGTGGCCATGGCATCGCGCCAGTCGGCGGCCCCGGCAGGCGACAGGGCGAGCGAGAGGGCGAGCAGCACGGGTCACCTCTTGACGGGTCAATGTATCCTTTGGACACCGGAGAGGCTGACAAGCGCCCCGCGCGGGGGCATACTGCGCCGCCCCTCGGAGACCCCATGCGCCTCGTGCTCGGCTTCCTCGGCCTCGCGATCCTCGCCTGCACCGGCGAGGCCACCGACACCGCTGCCGACGACGACGACGGCGACCCCTTCGAGAACGACGGCAACGGCGGAAACAACAACAACAACAACGGCGAGTCCTACGACCAGACCCAGAACTGCGAGGACTACCTGGACTGCGTGGCGGCGGTGTCGCCCGAGGACTACGACGAGGCCGCCGACCGCTACGGCAGCGACGGCTCCTGCTGGGACGACGACGAGGCGGAGGCCCAGGCCTGCGACGAGGCCTGCGACGACCTGCTCAACGCCCTCGGCGACGACTACCCCGGCGAGGAGGCCTGCGGCGGCACGCCCAGCGACACCGGCAATCCCGACGATACCGGCAATCCCGACGACACCGGCAGTGGCGGATCGAACTGCCCGCTCGACGAGGGGGCCTGGACGATCCTCGTGGACTACGCGGTGGACGAGTGTGGCGCGGGCGGAGTGGCCTCGACCCTGGATGGGCAAGTCACGTGCACCCGGCCGAGTGAAGGAGACTTCACCATCCAGGCCACCGTGGGCGACGCGTTCCCCATCACGATGGACTGCTCGACGGCAGGTCGCGACTTCACGTGCTCGGGCAACATGGAGGACTTCGGTATCGACCTCGTGATCACCATGGCAGGAACCGCCAACAGCGGTGGTGACGTGGCGAGCGGCGACTTCGCGCTCCAGATGGATGCCGGGGCGTGCCGGAGCGAGGGCGCCTTCGAGATGGGGATGTAGGGGAGCTGCCCCCTCCCAGCCTTCGGCCCCCGGCCGGCCTTCGGCCCCCTCCCCCGCACGCGGGGGAGGGGCTCCTGCGGGGCGGCTCCCCAGTGGCGACCAGTGGCAGATCGAGGCCCTGCCCGGGCCGCTCGCAGCGGGGTCGAGCGCCGTGATCGAGGTGCCCGCCCTCTCGTCACGCGACCCGCGGGTGGTGCCCCCGGTGAGCGGTGTCGCGGAGCGAAGCGGAGCCGACACCGCTCACCGGGGGCGACAGGACCCGCCGGCCGAAGGCCGTGCGCGAGATCGGCGGGCACCGGGATCGCCTGGAGAGGGGGGTCTCCCGTGTCGCGACATAGGCCCGGGCAGGGCCGTGCACGAGATCGGCGGGCACCGGGATCGCCTGGAGAGGGGGGTCTCCCGTGTCGCGACATAGGCCCGGGCAGGGCCGCCCGCTAGAAACTGGTCCCCGCCTCGAAGTAGAGCCCGTCGAGCGACCCGATGGGGATGCCGTCGCCCAGCACCGAGAAGGCGTAGCCCATGCGACCGTAGAGGGGCACGCCATAGAAGGCGATCACCGAGGCACGGAGCTCGGCGCCCACCCCGAGGAGCGAGTTGTCGAGCGCGGCCTCGTCGGCGTCGTCCCAGGCGTTGCCAGCGTCGACCACCAGCGCCCCCGACACGTTGCGCATGAAGAAGGGGATCGTCCCCACGCCCCGCTCCACGTACACCACCGGGAAGCGATACTCGCCACTGGCGAGCCAGAAGGTCTCGCCGTTGCGGGTGCCGGTGTAGAAACCGCGCAACGAACGCCATTCCTGTGGGATGACCGTGATGCCGTTCTCGGAGAAGGATCCGCCGAGACGGAAGCTCCCGTAGCGAAACTTGCTGCCCACGGAGAAGCCGCCCGAGGCCTTCAGCGCGAACACGTGGTTGGCGAGCCAGGGCGCAGGGCGGTACTCGCGCCACTCGCCGGTGACCTGGAGCTGGTCGAAGGGCTGCGGCTCGTTGGACTCGTCGTAGTTCCAGCTCCCGAGCCACCACGGCGTGAACTCCACGCCTGCGCCGAGCACCCGCGCCTTCTCCGGGGAGATCGACAGCGCGTAGCTCTCCCCCGAGCCCCGCGACCAGCCTGCCGCCAGCGTGGAGAAGAAGCCGCGCGTGGGGAGCGCCCCGTAGTACACGCTGGCAGGAAGCTCGTCCTTCGGCTCCCGCAGCTCGCCGCGATAGGAGAAGCTGAACCCCGACTTCTCGTCAAGGGGGTAGTAGCCGGAGAGGCCGCCGCGAGTGCGATGGTCCCAGTAGCGGATGCTGGTCTGCTCGATGCTGGGGATCCACGCGCCGCCCTCGGCCGGGGGAGAACTATAGTCGTACATCGTGCCATATGGAGTCACGTAGGTGCCCCCGGAGGCCGAGAGCACGGGGCGCCAACGGTTGACGGTGAAGGAGCCGCCGCCGCCAAGAAATTGCGCGTCAGTACGGTAGGTTGCGTAGGCGGAGTAGCTGTACTGCCTCAACACGTCCACGCCGCCGGTATAGGCGGCCAGGTAGAAGCCCCAGTCGTCGCCGGTGGTGGTCAACAGCGCGCCCGGCAGCCAGAAACGGGGCGGAAACAAGGTGGGCAGCGGGCTGTAGGGCTTCGCCCCCGGCACGGGCTCGATCGCCTCGACCTCCGCGGGCGGCTCCCCGTCCTTCCTCGCCTTCCTCGCGGCACGCTCGGCGCGGGCCTGCGCGGTGGCGCGGGGCTCCGGCTCCTCGCCCTCTCGCTCGAATACGCCGGGCTCGCCGCGAGGCGACCAGGGCAGGGCGCCGAGATCCTTGAACTTCGCGGGATCCAGCGCCATCGTCGCCACGCGGGCGCCCATGGAGGTGTAGCTCAGGAAGGCGAGGGACTGTCCCGAGGGGTGAGGGGAGGGGGCGTAGGCCCCGATCACCGCGTTGGTCACGCGGTAGAGTCGCTCTTCAGGCAGGTCGATCGCGTAGACGTTGAGGATGCCGGAGCGATCCGAGGTGAAGTAGAGCCAGCGCCCGTCGGCGCTCCAGGCAGGCTGCACGTCGAGCGCCATGTCGTCGGTGAGGCGGCGGATCGGGCTGCCGTCGGCGCCGTAGAGCCAGAGATCGCGCTTGCCCGCGGTGTGAACGCTCACCGCGAGAGTTTTCCCGTCGGGCGAGAACCGAGGCGTGCTGAACTGCGTGCCGTCGGCGATGGTCGTCATCGGGAGAAGGCGCTGGTCGACCGTCAGCTCGGCGAGCTGGTTGTCCTGTAGCTCGTTGGTGACCGCCACGATGCGCGTGCCGTCGGGAGAGAGGGCCGGGTCGCGGGCACGCTTGCCGTCCGTCAACGGTCGCGACGCCTTCTTGTCGATGTCGAACATGAAGACATCGTCGACCACGGTGTACAGGTCGTCGACGTGCATCGACGCGTACACGAAGGCCTTGCCGTCGTCTCGCCAGCTGATGTCGTCGGCGTACTTGCCCTTGGCCAGGATCTTGGCAGTGGTGCCATCGCTGGTCCAGATGGCGCTCCCCCGGCGAGGGTCGCTGCAACTGTAGATCAGCCGGTCGCCGGTGGGCGCCCAGGCCGGGGTGCCACACGAGATCCCCTCGTCAGAGAGCCACTCGAAGGGGGTTTCCCCCTCGGCGCGCACCGCCGCCGCCTGTGCCTCGTAGCGCTCGGTGAGGTGCGCCTTCCACTCCCGGTACAACTTCACGAAGTTGTCGCCGAAGGTGCGCCGCGCGGGCAGGAAGAAGGGGACCGACGCGCCGTAGCGGTGGATCCACTCGGACCACTTGTCCATGCCCCGGCTCTCGGCCACGTATTGCATGAAGTCTTGCCCGAAGAGGTAGCGCAGGTTGCCCCCGGGCGGCAGCGCCACGAAACCGTCCATGTTGCCCAGCGGGGGGAACCGATCTTCGAGCACGCTGGCCCGCTTGATCATGTCGACGCCCGGCGTGCGCCCGCGCCCGCCCACCGTGTGTCGGGTTTCCTCGAAGGTGGCGAAGCCCTCCACCGTCCACAGCGGCGCAACCTGGTGAGTGCTGATGAGCGAGCCGAAGAGCCAGCGCGCTGCCCGCGGCAGCCCCTCCACCGTGTCGATGTGCACCACGTGCGCCAGCTCGTGGGTGACGATCGCCTCGTTCCAGTTCTCGTAGAGGCCGAGGGTGCTCTCGCCGGTGGGCTGGGTGACGTAGATGGTGATGATGTTCTTGGGGAGGATCTGCGCCATGCCATTGGCGCTGTCGGTCCAGTCAACCAGCACGATGTCGATGGGCGTGCGCGGCTCGTTGCCGATCTCCGGCACCAGCACGTTCCAGGCCTCCTCGGCGGCGGCGGCCATCTCCACCGCGATCTTCTCCTCGCCGCCGTGGAACGTGATGCGGAAGTGCTCGGTGGAGATCGTCTGCCAGCGGAGGTCGGGATCCCAGGAGGCGGCCATCGCCACGGAGGAAAACACGGCGGCGACGAGCAGGCCCAGCACGCCGCCCACGGTATCGCGCCGCGCTATGCTCCGCGCCGTCCATGTTCCGCTTCAGCACCGAGCTGCGCGTCGGCCTCCTCACCCTGTTCGTCCTCGCGGCCGTGGCCTGGGGCATCATCCGCACCGATGACAAGCCCGGGGAGTCGGGTCAACCATTCACGTTGTACGCCGATTTCCCTACGGCCGAGGGCGTGTTCGCCACCACGCCCATCCGTGTAGCCGGGGTGATCGTCGGGCACGTGGAGCACCTCGAGCTCGTCGGCAACAGCGCCCGGCTCACGCTCGCGGTGCTCGACCACGTGGAAGTGCCCGTCGACAGCTACGTGGCGCTGAAGTCCGAGGGCGTGCTGGGCGATAAGTCCGTGCGCCTCGTGCTCGGGACGTCCACGCAGCTGGTGAAGCCGGGCGACACGCTGCGGACCGCCGACATGCCCCCCGACATGGAGAAGGTGATCCGGCAGGTCGACGCCATCTCCGGCGACGTGAAGGCCATCACCGAGAACGTGCGCGACATCACCGGCGACGAGGCCACGCGCGAGGAACTTCGCCTCACGATCGAGAACATCCGCGCGCTCTCCGAGCAGCTACGCACCATCGCCGCCACCAACTCCGACGACATCGCCGTCATCGCGGCCAACCTCAGAGACGTGAGCGAGGCGCTCAAGCAGGTGGTGGAGAAGACGGGTGGCGACGTCGACGTGCAGATGGCGCAGATCCGCGCCGCCACCGAGAAGCTCGACGCGACGCTCGCCAACGTGGAGAAGATCACCGCCGGCATCCAGGCCGGGGAGGGGACGGTCGGCAAGCTGCTGAAAGACGACACGACGATTCTCGCGGTCAACGACACCATCGGGCAAGTCAACGACCTCGTCGGCGACGTCTCCCGCATCAAGACCGAGGTGTACTACCGGGGCGACTTCTACTTCGGGACCGCGCCGACCGACCCGCTCCTCGCCGAGAACCCCGTGGCCGGAGGGTCGCGACAGGGCATGGGCGTTCGTTTCATGCCGGCGGAGGACCACTGGTACGTGTTCGAGCTGGCGGGCCACCCGCAGGGGAGCATCTCCAGCGAGGAGCACGTCTTTCCGGACTTTGGCACCAGCTACGAGGAGCTGGTCGTCAAGCCCGGCTACCGCTTCAGTTTCCAGTTCGCGCGGCGCTGGAACGACGCCGTCTTGCGCTTTGGCGTGAAGGACAATGCCGGCGGACTGGGCCTCGACTACTACCTGTTTCGCGACAAGCTGATGCTCGGCGTCGACCTCTTCGACTTTGCCTACGGCAGCTACCCAGTGCTCGATGGCACGCCAAACCTTCAGGCGAACGTGCGTTTCTTGCCATGGCGTCACCTGTACTTCGAGGCGGGACTCGACAGCGTGCTGATGGGCGCGAAGTACGGCTACGTGACCGCCTACGGCGGCGGCGGCTTCTACTTCGACGATCGCGACATCAAGTTCATCCTCGCGGCCGTTCCCATCAAACCCTAGCAAAGGCGCCGGGGCGTGCATGCCCGGGCGGGGCCGGGACGGTTACATCGCGGCGCTCTCATCTACAGCCTGCGGAGTGGCCTGATGTCGCGCAAGACCCCCCCGACCGACCCGAACCAGGGCTTCGGCGACCTCGACGACTGGTTCAACGAGGCCCCCGCCGCCGGCTTCGACGAGCCCGACGCCGCCGAGCAGGCGCGCGCCGCCGAGGCGAAGAAGGCCGAGGACGCCCGCAAGGCCGAGGAAGCGCGCGCCGCCGAGGCGAAGAAGGCCGAGGAAGCACGCGCCGCCGAGGCCAAGAAGGCCGAGGAAGCGAAGAAGGCCGAGGAGAAGCGGAAGCTCGAGGAGGCCAAGCAGCGCGAGGAAGACGCGCGCCAGGCGCAGCTCGAGGCCGACGCGCGGCGGGCCGCCCGCGCCATGCAAGACCAGGCCACCCGCGTGTACAAGCGGAAGTCGAAGGCCGAGATCCTCGCCGAGGAAGACGCCGCCGAGGCGCTGGTTGAGCCGTCGCGAGGCGAGGAGTCGCCGGCCGACGAGGCCAAGGCGAGCCCGGAGCCGTCCGCCACCGTGGTCCCCGAGGCCGAGCCGGTGGCCGACGCGGTGCCGGAGACGGCCGCCGCCGCCGTCGACGCCGCGCCGATGCCCGTCAGCGACACCGCGCCGCTGTCCGACAAGGACGCCCCCACCGTCGCCGTCTCGGAGGCAGAGGGCGCCGCGGGTGCCCTCCCCACCGGGCTGGCGATGATGCCGCTGATCAGCAACGAGGATGCCGTCGAGACCGAGGTGGTCGACGTGCCCGCCGTCGCGACGCCGCCCGAGGAGGCGGCGGTGGAGCAGGTGGCCGCCGCCGCGCACCTCGCGTGGA
>VGRQ01000128.1 GCA_016875315.1 Deltaproteobacteria bacterium
GCGCGCGGTGGGAGAGACGATGGCGCTGTTGATGGTCGCGGGCAACGTGGTGCAACTGCCGGGGTCGGTGTTCGACCCGGTGCGCACGCTCGCCGCCAACATCGCGCTGGAGATGGCCTACGCCACGGCCGATCACCGGTCGGCGCTGTTTGCCACGGGCTCAGTGCTGCTGGTGATGGTCGCGCTGCTGGTCCTGGTGGCCGATCGCGCCCAGCGGGCCCGCGCGTGACCGGCACCCTGCGCGACCGGGCCTACCAGGGCGCGGCGTCGGTGAGCGTGGTGCTCTTGCTGCTGGGGCTTGGCGCGGTACTGGTCGACACCTTTGCCGGGGCGCTGCCGCGCCTCGACCTCGACTTCGTGCGCTTGCCGCCGTCCGACGCCGGGCGCGCGGGCGGCGTGGGGCCGATCGTCGTGTCGACGCTGTGCATCCTCGGCGTGGCCCTCGCGGCGGCGGTGCCGCTGGCCCTCGGCGCGGGCGTGTTCCTGGCGGAGCTGGGCGGTCGACGGGCACGCCCGGTCCGGTTGTCGCTGGAGCTGCTCGCCGGCGTGCCCTCCATCGTGTTTGGCCTGTTCGGCAACGCTTTCTTCTGCAAGGTGCTCGGGCTGGGCTTCTCCATCCTGTCCGGCGGACTCACGCTCGCGTGCATGGTGCTCCCCATCCTCGTGAAGGCCACCGAGGAGGGCGTTCGCGCCGTGCCGCCCGAGTACCGGGTGGGCGCGGCGGCGCTGGGGCTGTCGCGGGGGAGCTACCTCTGGAGAATCGGCTTGCCGCAGGCAATGCCCCTGGTCGTCACCGGGCTCGTCCTCGGCGTCGGCCGCGCGCTCGCCGAGACGGCCGCCCTCATCTTCACCAGCGGCTACGTCGATCGCTGGCCGGAGTCACTCCAGGACTCCGGTCGCGCCCTGTCGATCCACGTGTATGACCTCGCGATGAACGTACCCGGCGGCGACGCCAGCGCCCACGCGAGCGCGGCGGTGCTGGTGCTGGCGATCCTCGGGGTGAACGCGGGGGTGGCCGCCCTGGGACGCTGGGCGAGGACGCGATGATCGCGGTGGCCGATCTCGCCGTACACTACCGCGACAAGTGCGCCTTTTCCGGGGTGAATCTCTCGGTGCCCCGGGGGACGGTCACCGCGCTGGTTGGCCCCTCCGGCTGCGGCAAGTCGAGCTTTCTCTCCTGCCTGAACCGCCTCGTCGACATGGTGCCCGGCGCCCGCGCTTCCGGTCGCGTGGAGCTCGACGGCTGCGACGTGCTCGACCCGCGGCTCGACCTCGTGGCGCACCGGCGACGGGTGGGGATGATCTTCCAGAAGCCCAACCCCTTCCCGCTCTCCATTCGCGAGAACATCGCGTTTCCGTTGCGGGAGCACGGCGCCCGCGACGTGGGCGAGCGCGTGGAGGCCGCCCTGCGCGCCGTGGGACTCTGGACGGAAGTGAACGACCGCCTCGATCGCCCGGCGCTGGGCCTGTCCGGTGGGCAACAGCAGCGCCTGTGCATCGCCCGGGCGCTGGCGCTGGAGCCGAGCGTCGTGCTGCTCGACGAGCCCTGCTCCGCGCTCGATCCCATCGCCAGCGGCGTGGTGGAAGACCACGTGGCGTCGCTACGGGGGCGCTACACGGTGGTGATCGTCACGCACAACCTCGCCCAGGCGCGGCGCATCGCCGATCACACGGCGGTGTTCTGGGTGCGCGGCGGCGTGGGCTACCTCGCCGAGCACGGCGCCACGCCGCAAGTATTCGGGTCGCCGCGCACCGACGTGGCGGCCGCCTACGTCAGCGGGAGCCGGGGCTGAGCCAGGTGTCGTAGACGAAGGCGCAGTCCTGGCGGATGCGCTCCGCAGAGAGGCCGTACTTCTCCAGGTTGTACTTGTGTCCCGAGGTGTAGGCGCGCTGCTTCTCGGCGGTTTGCTTGATCGCTTCCATCTGCTCCGGCGTGGGCTTCATGTCGAAGAAGGGCACCATCTCCGCCATGAGTCCCTCGAAGTCGGTCATCATCCGGTCGTACGACACCACCATCACGCGCTCCCGGTCGATCTTGCCGCTGGTCCAGTCGCGGTGGAACCGTTCGAAGAGCATCACCAGCGCCTTGTAGAAACGCTCGTTGAACCGGGCGCGGGTGGCCTCGGGGAGCGACCAGTAGCCGAAGGCCTTGTCGAGAACGCCCGTCACCAGCGAGTAGGTAGACGGGATCACCTCCACCGGGTCGCGCACCATGTAGAGGATGTGCGCGTCGGGGAAACGCTGCAGGAAGGCCGGCACGCGCGGGCCGGTGGTGAAGAGCTTGGCCACCACGCGATCGCCGCCCTGGGCCACGAGGCTTCGCCGCCACACCCCCTCCAGCCAGTCGAAGTCACGCGCGGTGGTGTCGCGCTGGTCGGGGTCGACCAGGGGCACGCAGTCCTCGTCCGACCAGGTGAGGAAGAAACCGTAGAGGAAGAAGCCGTCGAAGTAGCGGAAGAAGACGGTAACGTCGTCGGTCTCGATGCTGGTGAGGTTGGTCTCGTGCGCGGCCGAGTTGTGGAAACGCGCGGGGCTGACCTTCTCCAGGATCGGCAAGAAGGGGCGGAGCACCTTCTGCATGATGATCGACGGGTAGAGGGAGCGGAAGAGCTGCAGGCCCACCCCGAAGCCGTTGTCGACGAGCCAGCGGTGGAGGAAGGTGGTGCCGGTGCGCGGGTTGCCCACGATGATGATCGGGCGGCGCACCTCGGTGCGACCGAGCGCGGGGAAAAACACCCGGTCCATCAGCATCCAGAACCACACCTTCACGCGAAGGGCCAGGTAGAACCACACGATGATGAGCGGCACCACCCGCACGTGGAAGGTCCTGGCGAGCACGCCGTACACGAGGGCGAAACGGTGCAGCATCGGTGGCGGTCTCCGGGCGGCCCGGAGCTAACCCGGTGCTCCCGGGGAACCGGCCGGCCGGGCCGGGTGTCCGTAGTCGCGCTGCCCGGAGTCTCCCCCGCGATGATCCTCACCGTCCTGTTCGCCGCCGCCGCCGAGTGCCCCGCCACCCTGCCCGAGCCCTACGCGAGCGACGCGCGCTCGGCGGGGCGCACCTTCCTCGTGGCCAAGGCGGAGCGCACCCTCGCGGTGTACGAGGGCGACCAGCTCGTGGACGGCACCTGCTTCAGCACCCAGCTCGGCCCCGGGGGCGACGACGGTCCCAAGACCCGCCGGGGCGACCTCAAGACGCCCGAGGGCTGGTATCGCCTGACGCATCGTAACCCAAACAGCTCGTACTACCGCTCCCTCGGCGTGAGCTACCCCAACGCCGACGACGTGACGCGCTCGCTCGCCGAGGGCGCGATCACCGAGGACACGGCGGCCTCGTTGCGGGCGAGCATCGCCAGGGGACAGCGCGCCAGCCAGGGCACGGCCATGGGCGGCGACATCTTCATCCACGGCAACCCCTGGGGCTCCCCGTTTGACTGGACCCTCGGCTGCGTGGCGGTGATGAACGACGAGATGGACGTGCTCTACCGGCTGGGCGACCCGGGGACGAGCGTGATCATCGTGGCTTCGTTGCCCTGAGCCTGCCTGCCGTGCGGCGAACTGCCTCCCGCCGCCTGGATATGGGCGCGATTCCGAGGTGAAACAGTGGACGAACGCACGTTCGAGTTGACGTTGCAGACCCGGCGCGCCGAGCTGATCGACTGGCTCGAGGCGCTCCCCGCCGCGCGACGTGCCGAGATCGCCGAGCAGGCCCTCGCGGTGGGCCACCAGGTGCTGACCTACGCGCAGGCCAGCGCCACCGAGGAGGCAGCGGCGCGTTTCTTCCGCCCGGTCATCGACGGCATGACGACCTTGAACACCAACCTCGAGACGCTGATGCGGTACTCGGAGAAGTCGCAGCGTATCGGCGAGATCGGAGAGGCGATCGTGGCGCAGCAACTCCAGTCGGCGATGCCCACCGACCGTTTCAACCTGGTGTCGAACGAGGGGCACCGGGCAGACGTCGACGCGTGGTTCAATCTTGGTGATGGCGCCGAGACGCGAGCGATCGTCGAGGTCAAGCTCTACACCGGGCCGGTGCCGACGACGGAGATCGAGAAGTTCCGCAACGACCTTCGCACCCAGGGCGTGCGCTACGGGCTGATGGTGTCGCTCGCCAGCCGGCTCACCGGCTTCGGCGGCCAGTTCGAGATCGAGGCCAACGAGCACTACCTCGCGGTGCTGGTGCCCGAGGCGGGACGCGACGGCGTCCGGCTGGCGTGGGGGGCGGCGCTGCTGAAGGCTCTGGCCCTCCACGAGCGCCGCGGCGGCGGCCGGCTGGACGCCGAGCAGATCGCGCAGGCGTGGCGCCGGTTGCAGGCCCACTTCGGCGAGCTGGAGGAGGCGGCGAGGCAGGTGGGGCAGTTCAAGCGGCTGCTGCGCGAGTCCCAGGCCAAGCTCAACGCCACGCTCGACTCGCTGGTCGACCAGGCCATGGCGGCCGAGGTCCGGCTCTCGGCGCTCACGCAGCAGCTGGCCTTCCGGGTGCAGGAGGAACTTCGCGAGCTGAAGACCGCGTCCGGCGAGCCGGCACTGCCGCCTCCGCCCGATCCCGACGCGGTGCGCGCCTTCCTCGCGTCGCTGGGCGAGAAGGACAAGCGCGCGCCGGCGCTGCGGGCGATCGTGGAGGCGTGCGCCGAGCGCGACGTGGGCCTCGCCTTGGAGGGCGACAAGCTGGTGCTGGTGCGCGGTGGGAAACGGCTCGCGGAGACCAGCGGCTCCGGCTCCCGCGTCGACGTGAGCTGGTCGACCGCTGGGGAAGCGGAGGTGCGCCTGCGCCCGGGGCTGGAGAAGTTGAAGGACGGGGCCATCGTGATCGAGGGGAAGGACGTCGCCGCGATGGTGGGGCGACTGGAGGAGAGACTGGGGGGCAGCTGAGCGAGGCCGTGCGCGGGCTTCTGTCCCGACCGGAACGCCGGGCACGAGATCGGCCCTCACCACCTCGCGACCGGCGCCCGCCCCTCAGGACCGGCGTTCCCCGCGCCTTCGCCGTCCCCAGAGCAACAGGGCCGGCAACCCCGCCGCACTCCCGCCACACCCCTCGCAGTCGCCGTCGCCGCCGTCGCCGCCGTCGCCGGTGTCGTCCGGGTCGTCGCTGTCTTGCCCCTCGCCGGTGTCGCAGGGCTCCGCCTCCTCGGTGCCGAGGGCCGTGAGCAGGGCGGGGTTTTCGCCGGTGGCGATCCCGAGGAAGTCGGCGGTGTTGTCGATGATGCCGTCGGGGTCGCGCGCGAGGGCCACGCTGGCCTCGGCGCAGCCGTCCACCCTCGCCACCGTCGTGAGCGGATCTTCGATCTCGGGGCCCTCGTAGAGCACTGTCCCCTCGGGACCCGAGGCGAGCACCCGGTAGCCGCCGCCCTTGTAGGCGAGGTCAACCTCGGTTTCCCCGGCCGGGAAGGTGAAGGGGATGCCCCCCGACCAGGTGGTGCCGTCCTCGCTCTTGTGTACCCGGAAGCGGATGCCCTCCTCGTCGTTGCCCTCGGTGTGCACCCACAGGTGGTACTTGCCCACGCGCATCGCCACCGGCGAGCCACAGGCGCCGCCGCCGCAGTCGTAGGCCACGCCCGCGCGGGTCCAGGTGCGACCGTCGTCGCTCACCGCGAGCGCGATGCGCTGCACGCCGTCGGTGCCGCTGGCCTGGTACCACATGCCCCAGTCGTGACCGTCGATGCCGGCGTTGGCGAGCACGCTGGCGGGGCAGGTGCCCCCGGCGTCGATGTCGTCGCCCGGCGAGAGCGCCACGCCCTCGTCGGTCCACGAGCGCGCATCGGTGGAGGTCCACAGGTGCACCGCGTTGCCACTACAGGCGTACAACCACCATTGTCCGCTCGCGTGGACCAGCGTGGGCGACGCGCCGAGGGCGGCGTCGATCGTTTCGGTTTCCAGGGCGGGCGCCGCGAGGGCGGCCGCGACCAGCAAGAACACTCAGGCCTCGAGACCCGCGTACTTTCGCACCTGGGGACGGTAAGCCGCAAGCTTCACGCCGAGCGAGGGTGCCACCTGCGCGAGCGTGGGCTGGTGGCGTGCCGCCCACAGCCGGGCTCGCTCGGGGATGTCCCACATGTGTACCGGCTGGCGCCAGCGCACCACGCGCGCCTGCACCCCGTCCCAGAAGCGCATGCGGGCCTGCATCGACAACAGCGCCCCGCGGCGCACCTGGGCCGCGTCTTCCGGGGTGCGCACCATGATGGCCAGCGCCTCTTCGAGCCAGCGACCGTGGTCCTGGTCTTGCAGCGTGTGAAGCGTGAAGTACATGATCTCCCGCTCGTCGAAGCCGGCGCGACGCAGGCCGTCGATGATGGGCACGAACATCCTCGGGATGGCCCACTCGTGTCCCGGGCCGAGGGCGCCGAGGCCCACGAGGAAGGGCTCCTCGGTCACCAGCCGGAGGTGCTCGCGGATGAACTCCACCACGCGCGGGTCGAGGGGTTCCTTGTCTTCCTCGCCGGGGCCCACGCCGCAGGCGGTGAGGAACTTCCGGTAGAGCTGGGCGTGGTCTTCGCCGTCGCTGCCCTCGCCGTACTCGTCGACCAGCACCTTCGCGATCCAGGACTTGCTGTCGGAATCCGGCGCGTTGAGCAACAAGTGCTCCATGTAGCGGCAGAAGGTGCCCACCAGCGGGTAGTGGTTCAATCCGAACACACGGTAGTCTTCCCGCGTGAAGGGGGTGGTGCCCACGCGCATGAGGAAGACGTGGTTCACGGCGGGGTGGTGCTCGATCTCGCGGCGGAGATCTTTCAGGAACTCACTTGCTTGCAAGGGACACCTCGTCGACCGGACGCCGCGGGGAGTGGTTGGACCGGATGATGCCCACCTCGTCGCGCAGGTAACTCTGCGGGTCGAACTGGATGCGCTGGTAGCGCACTCGTTTCCAGATCATCTCCGGGAAGTTGGGAGCGGCGCGGAGGTAGAAGTCCCAGCGCTTGAGCATGGTCTTGCGGTTGAACCAGGCCTTCATGCTGGTGCGGCCCACGCGCTTCCACGCCACGTATTCCTTGTAGAACTCCTCGCGCGGCAACTTGGTGGACGTGACCGCGTGGAGCAGGTCGAAGAGGCGGAAGTCCTCGGTGAGCAAGTCCTCCCGGTACTTCTTCCACATCTCGGTGCCGGGGAGGGGTGTCAGGATGGTGACCAGGGGGATGGCCACGCCGAGCGACTCGATGTACTCGAAGAGCCCGGCGAAGTCGTCCCGGTCGAACTCGGGACGGACCATGAAGATGCCGGTGCTGATCACCCCGTTGTCCTTCAGGATCTTGGCGGCCTTGATGTTGTTGTCGAGCGTGTTGCGCTTGCGCAGGCCCTCCAGCGCCTTCTCGTCGTTGGTCTCGTAGCCGCTGAGCACGCCCATCAGGCCGACCCTGGCCAGGCGCGCGATGAGCTCGGGGTGCTCGGCGATGAAGTCGCTCCGCCCCTGTGTCATGAAGAACTTCTTGATCTTGCGGCGTTCCAGCTCGCTTGCCAGCTTCTCCAGGCGGTCGGCCCGGGTCATGAAGTTGTCGTCGAGCAGGAAGATGAAGGGCTCCTCGCAGGCCGCCATGCGATCGGCGATCACCTCGGCGCTGAGGAAGCGGGTGCGCCGGTCGTAGAACTCCCAGATGGCGCAGAAGTTACAGTCGAAGGAGCAGCCGCGGCTGGTGAAGATGCTCGCCATCGGCTTGGCGGCGAGGAAGAAATACTGGCCGCGGTACTGCTCCACGAGGTGACGCGCCGGGGCGGGCAGGTGATCGAGGTTGGGCGCGTTCTTGGCCTTGCCGTTCTTGCTGCGGGTGCCGTCGGGCAGCCGCACGTCGGTGCCCTGGAGGCCCTCGAGCGCGCGCGTGGATCGCTCGCGGCCCCAGCGCTCGACGATCTCCTTGAACACCAGCTCTCCCTCGCCGAGCACGGCGGCGTCGACCCAGTCGACGTAGTAGCTCGCGGTGTTGAGCGTGCAGTGGTGGCCGCCGATGAGGGTGAGCGCGCCGGGGACGATCTGCTTGGCGAGGCGCAGCACCGCCTGCGCCTGGTAGGCATCCGTCGTCATCGCCGTGGTGCCGACGATGTCGGGTTGCCAGCCGCTGAGCACCTCGGGCAGCACCGAGGGCTTCTCGCAGCGCATGTCGAGGATGCGCACCTCGTGATCCGGCACCATCGCGGCGATCGAGGTGAGCGACACCGGCTCGGACCGCCACACGGTGTTCTCGAGGCCGAGGCGACGCTCTTCGAAGGGCGCGGGCTGGACGAGGAGGATGCGCATCGGGGGCTCCGGTCGGTCAAAAGGCGGGGGGTACTACCACGCGACCGTGATGCTGTGCAGCAAGGTGGGCGTGCTTTCGAGCGCGCGGACCGCCGGGATGGCGTTGTGCAGTCGCGACCAGTACACCGCGACCTCGGCGCCGGTAGACAGGCCGAGGCTCGCGGCCGGGAAGGACAGGTCGAGGGCGCGCGTCTCGCCGGGCGCCAGCGTGGTGTCCCAGCGCTCGGTGAAGCTCGGGAACTCGACACGTCGATCGAGGGTGATCTCGCTCGATGCGTCGTGACCATCGCGCGTGGCGAGGCGCGCGCGGATGGTCACCGCCCTCGCGGGATCGGAGGAAGGGAATCGATGACCGGCGAGGTTGGTGACCGTCACGCGCACGCCGGCCTCGGTACGCGTCACCTCGTCGACGCGAATCGCCTGGCCCACCATCTCGTCGCTCCACGCCCCAGGGAAGTCGTGGCGGTGGGCCTCTCGCGCCGGCGTCCACGCGGTGAGCGCGCGATCCACGACCGGCATGTGGCAGTCCACGCAGTCCTCGGAACGGCCCGTGTTGGCCTTCCACGCCTCCCACTCGGCCACCACGTCGAGCAGGGGCCGGTCCAGCGGGGCGAACGGAGGCGCGGGCGACTGGTGGCAGGCGGCGCAGTCCCCGGCCGATCCGAAATCGGCGCGCACGGTGACCGGGTGCGGGGCCTCGTGACCCTCGAAGGTGCCCTCGACCGCGCCCTCGCGCACGTGGCAGGCGGCGCAGGTGACGCCCTCGTCGCGCAGCGCCTCGTCGTACGCGGGGTTGGCCTCGCCCACGCCCCGCACGGGCCTCAACGAGCTGAGCCCGGTGACGATCTCGGGCTGTTGCTGGGGGATGGGCGCGTGGCAGTATCGGCAGGCGTAGACCGCGCCCTGGTGGGCGAAGTCGAGCTGGAACACGGGGTCGGTCCAGCTCCGCGCCATCTGCGACCCCTTCCACTCCGCGTAGGTGTCCACGTGGCAGGCGCCGCAGGCCTCGGCGGAGAGCGAGCCCACCCCGGCAGGAGCTTCCAGCGGCGGCATCACCGGCTGTGGCAGCCGCGCGAACACGTACGCCCGCAGGCAGCCGGGGGCGGCGAGCGCGGCGATGGTGGCGGCCAAGACGGCGAGGGTGCGCTTTCGCACGCGCGGGACTATCCCCGCCTCGCCGGGCTAGAGTCAGCCCGTGTTGTGGATCTCGCTCGCGCTGGCCCAGTCGCCCCTCCGGGTGGAGCGCATGGCGCTCGACTTGCCCAATGCATCCTTGCTCGCCGATAGTGCCCCTGCCGATGGCGTGCCCGACGGGTGGATCGAGCAGGAAGCGACGGGGAGCCTGAAAGTGGAGGCCTCGCGCGATCGCGACGCCAACCCCATCGCGAGGCTGGTGTGGACGCCGGGCACCAAGGCCAGCCTGTGCTCGGCGGCGGTCGCGGTCACGCCGGGGACGACGCTGCGCCTGAGCACCCGGGTGCGCGGCGAGCCGACCCTCGACGACGTGACTGCCTTGCACCTGCACATCGGCGGGGGCTCGGGCACGCTCCACACCGCGAAGCGCCGCTTCGACACGGGCGACTTCCCCTGGCAGGAGGTGGAGATCCTCGCCACGGTGCCGGCGGGCGCCACCACCGCCTTCGCGTGTTTCCAGGTGCAGATGGTGCGGGACTCGGCCGCGGCCGGCTTCCAGGTGGAGCCGCTGCGCTTCGAGCAGATCGTGGCGTCGAGCAACCTGGTGAGCTTGCCCTACAAGCGCGTGGTCCTCGTCACCGTGGAGACCTTCCGTCGCGACCACGTACGCGCCTACGGCTATCCGAGGGCGACGACGCCAAACCTCGACGCGCTCATCGCCGAGGGCGCGAGCTTCGACCGTCACTACGTCCAGGCGCCGTACACGCACCCGTCGCTCGCCGCGCTGGTGACGGGACAGTTTCCCACCACGCTGGGCTTCATCGACAACATCCCCACCATCGGGGCCAGCGCGCCCACCATCGCCGAGTTGATGTCGCAGGCCGGGTATGTCACGGCCGCCTTCAACGTGCAGTACGTGCTGTCGAACCGCTACGGGCTCAACCGCGGCTTCCACTACTATCGAAATCACCCCAACGACACGCCCGCCAACGTGCTCAACGACGAGCTGATCCCCTGGCTCGCGCAGCACGCGAACGACAACGTGTTCACGTGGGTTCACTACTTCGACCCGCATGGCCCCTACCGCCCGCCGGCCCGCTTCCGGGACCTTTTTCACGGCGACCAGCTCTGGGGCGGCGACAGCATGCAGGTGCAGAAGGGCGACCACGCCGAGGGCTTGCCCATGGTGCCGAAGTACATCTTCGACGGCGGCAAGACCGAGCGGCGGCACTACGTGGCTGCCTACGACGCCGACATCGCCTGGCTCGACTTCGAGCTCGGTCGGCTCGTGGATCACCTGCGCCTCACCTCGCGTGAC